>JBBIHZ010000168.1:0-4468 GCA_037446735.1 Deltaproteobacteria bacterium | reverse complement strand
GCGCGCGGACAAGGGGTTTTTCTGCTTTCCGGAAGTGAATCTGGGCATTCCCTTTCGCCCCGGCATGAACGCGTTTATCAAGAAAGCCGTTCCCATGTATAAACTTGCGGAAATGCAGCTTACCGGCAATCGTTATACCGCGAAGGAACTGGAAGCGCACCACGTGATATTAAAGGCCTGCGAAGATCAGGCGGACATGATGGCCCAGGCGCTGTCCTTTGCCAAAACATTTAAAAAGAAACGCGGCATTTTCGGCGAGTTAAAAAAGCGTTTGCATAAAGAAATTGTTGAAATTCTGGAGGCGCCCGATGAATTTGCCTCCGGCGGCGCGTTTTCTCTGACCATAGACGATTAAAAAGGATAAATAATTATCAGGAGTGTAAAATGAAAACAGCAATCACGGAAATGTTCGGCATTAAGTATCCGATAATCTGCGGCGCGATGATGTGGCTTTGCAAGCCGAAGCTCTGCGCGGCGGTGTCCAACGCGGGCGGCATGGGCAATCTTACCGCCGGCAATTACGCGAACGAGGAAGAATTCCGCGCCGCGATCAGGGAAACCAGGAAGCTCACCGACAAACCGTTCATGGTAAACGTGACGATTCTTCCCTCCGTCCATATCACGCCGGAACACCACAAAATGTACCTGCGGGTGTGCGCCGAGGAAAAGGTGGCGGGGCTGGAAATTTCCGGCACGCCTCTGGATAAAGCGGCCGGAATGGAATTTATCGAAAAGCTGAAAAAAGCCGGCGTGAAAATGTTTCACAAGGTCGGCTCGGTGCGCCACGCGGTGCACGCGGAAAAAACCGGCTACGACGGCATCTACGCCGCGGGAATTGAAGAAGGCGGCCATCCGCTCAATGACGATGTCACCACCATGCTTTTAACGCCGCGCATTGCCGAAGCAGTGAAAATCCCGGTGGTGACCGTGGGTGGCGTCGCTGACGGGCGCACCATGGCCGCGGCATTGACCCTGGGAGCCGAGGGCGTGATGATGGCCACCCGTTTTGTGGCGACCAAGGAATGTGAAGTTCACGAAAACATCAAGCAGGAAATCGTCCGTCGGCAGGAATTTGAAACGACGCTCATGTGCAAATCAATCGGCCTGCAGGGACGGGCCATAAAAAACAAGGTTGTTTCCGAAGTGCTCGCGCTCGAAGCCAAGGGTTGCGGGCTGGAAGAGCTTATCCCGCTTATTTCCGGCCAAAGAGTCAAAGAAGCCTGGGAAACGGGCAACGTCGATGCCGCGCCCATGATGATGGGGCAGTCGGTGGGTTTGATAAAAGATATTTTCACCTGCAAAGATGTTATCGAGCGGATGGGTAAAGAGGCTGAAGCGGAGCTTAAACGCGCGTTGTCCCTGTTTAAAGGTTAGCTTGGCCAGTCCTCTGTTTTAATAAGTGATATTCACCGCGACCGGGCGATACAAAAAGAGATTCCTGCGGATGAAGCTTTCTTTTTTTTCGGTATCTTCGGCGGAATTGCAGACATAAGTAGCCACAATGCGGCGCGGGCCGGAATACTGAACATGTTCCTTGCCCGCGTAGCAAAAAGTGTTTTTGTCGTAAAGCGGATTTTGGTCATCCATTTCCGGAATTTTTTCGATGAGCGTTTTTCCCTCCGACCAAGGGCCCTCCAGCCGCGGCGCTTCCCGGCGCAGAAGTCTTTTGCCCCCGTCATTTGTGGAAAGATAAACGGCCATCCAGCCGGTGTTATCATATCGGGGGCGCACGGAAAGCTCCGAGAGGGCTTCCGAGAACATGACCTGAACGCGCCTTGCGTCAATGTTTTTATCCCATTTCCCGTCTTGATGAAAATATTCCATCTCCCAAATCCGTTTTTTTAAATCGCCTATTTTGAGGCGCGCCAGAATGTTTCCGGCCTTATCCCTGCTCTTGAACAAAGGATAAAAATATAAATAGCCTTCATGAACCACTGTTGTCGTAGCCCAGGCAGAGATTTCCGGCGGGATGGATTTTGTTATATCCAGATAATCAACATGCCACTTAAGCGGATCGGCGCTGGTAAAATCTTTGATTAGGGCTATTTTATGCCCGGCTATTCTGAAATTAAAAGGGGCGTATTTTTTTGGCAGAGCTTCAATAACAAGCAGGGGAATATAAAGTGCGTTGTCGATAAGGAATGGATCCTGGGGCCAGAGCCATTCCTTTTCGCCAAAAAAAGACGCGAACTTCCCGCTTTTCTTTTTGATAAAATATTGAATACTGAATTTGCCTTCCTCCGCGCAGGTGGAGATGGCCAACGTGGTGCCTAATATTACATCCATGCCGATGCGATCCCTGCGGCCTTCTTCCGGCGCGGCAAATGTATCGCCAAAAAGCCACAAAGTTCGTTCGTTATCGAGTTTTATGGAGTAAGCCGCGTCAGCGCCGTACCAGCCGTCTTTGTCCGGAAAAGTGGGCAGGCAATAATCCGGGGCTGACCGAAAAGCAAATATCTTGTGCTCAATGCCTGAACAGGAGCAAAAAAATAAGCTAAATAATGTAAGAATAATCAGGGCAGTTTTTTTCATCATGCTTTAATCATTACCACATAATGTACAATAGTATAAATAATAAAAATACCAAGAAAATCATTATGTTTACAGTTGACGTGGACTGGCAATCTCTGGTATATACACCAAAGATTTTTACGCTTTGTGTGTTAATCAACAAAAGGAAAAGGAGGAAGCATAATGAAGAGAAATTGGTTATCTGTTTTTTTGATTTTGTTGTTTTTTGCAGTTATGGCCGCGCCGGCACAGGCCTGGCAGGGCAGAATGGCAGGCGTTGGCGATGCCTATGGACTGATTGAAGATGAATCGGATTATCTGACGCATCCGGCGGTTATCGCCATGGGCAAGGGTTTTAACGCTTATGGTCATTATCGACTGACTTATAACAAGACAGCCAAGTGGGATTACAGTCGCAATGTTCCCGATGATTACATATCTTTTAAGGCCGATGGTTATGAGTGGAAAAATGAAGGTTTGCTGGGAACGGTTTTCCAGGTGGGTGCGGGTAGAATGGGCGTGTTCTTTGAGTACGTGGGCGTTAATGGTAAATATAAAGGTGATGAAAATGAAATTTACGAAGGGGACGATTACTATTACTACACCTTCAAAATGAAATACCGGCTTGATAACTATGCCCTGCGGCTGATTTACGGTCTGCCTGTCGGCGCGGTCAATCTGGGCGCGGAAATTCAGTTAGCTTATCGCAATGAAAAAAAGGAAACATCAATGCTGGATTTTGATTGGAATGAAGGAAATGTGATAAAAAACTATCCTTGGGGGGTTAATGATAACCCATGGTACAACCTTTTCCCCTATATGATTCCTTATAGATCAAAATACTGGGAAGCACAGGGGAAATTATCCGCGGCGGGCATGCTGGGTGCGGCAAAATACGCATTCACATTAAAAGGAGGTCTTCCTTTTGCGTCGGACAACAAATATACCGGAGGAGATGATGAGGATGGTATAATGAATTGGGAGGGTAAAGTCAAAGGGTTCAACATAGGCGGTGATTTCTGGCTGAGAGTTCCGCTCTCTAACGCGGTTGCTTTACCTTTTGTCGTCAGCGCCGGTTATAGTCAGATTAAGAGAGATGGCGATTATTGGTGGGACGCAACCTCTGTTGATACATATGGGCATGAAGTGAAAAATCTTTTTGTCGAGGTGGGCGGCGGTGTTGATTTCACTCCGGCCAAAGGCACAAGGCTGGCCGCGGGACTTTACTATGCTTATCTCCACGCAAAAGAAAATGCCTACTTTGACTGGGATGATTTAGATGACGATACTTACAGTCCAGAGTATCATTACACTTATTCTGATTATCCGAAAAATACGCAACATCGCCTGACGCTTAAAATGCTGGCGGAAAAAGAACTGACGCCGGTTTTTGTTCTGCGCGGCGGGGTAAGCGCATTTTACAGTTGGGTAAAGAGCGATTACACTTCTGCGGCCATTGAGTATAGTTGGCCTTACTATCCAATGGCCATATCCCTCAGCGGATATAACGTAGACGTGAATGCTTCTATGGGCGCTACTGTAAAACTCAACAAAGTCATTCTGGAGCCTTTCCTCAACGCCGGCTATGTAAAATATAAAGTAAAAGGTGACGGAACCTACGACGACGATTTATTGCAGATGAAATTAGATAAGGTCAACTGGCTGGTCGGCGGCGGTTTGTCCGTTAAGTTCTAAATTTAATTCGAAGTCAATTTGGCAAGATTGATAAAAGGGCGGGTTATGCACCCGCCCTTTTTTTATTTTTATTGGCCCTTGAAATTCGGCGGCCGTTTTTCGATAAAGGCGGTGATGGCTTCTTTGAGGTCTTCTGATGTTGTCAGCACCATATTCTTCTGGATGGCCATTGCCATGCCGTCTTTGACATTTACATAGCGGCTGTAGTTTAAAACTTCTTTGGTGGCGCGCACGCCCAAAGGCGCGTTTTGCGCGATTTCGG
>JBBIHZ010000167.1:0-4750 GCA_037446735.1 Deltaproteobacteria bacterium | reverse complement strand
GCTGCCAAAAAATGGGTTGACAAAGAATTCCAACCTTCAACCCTGACCAAAGACGAGCAAATGAAGGAAATGGAATGGTTTATTAAAGCCTCTAAACCCTTCAAGGGCATGCACATCAAAGTAGTCTCGGAAACTATACCAACCCACGAATATGAATCAAAAACGCTGGCCAAAGCTTTTTATGAAATTACCGGCATCAAGGTTACGCACGACCTGATTCAGGAAGGTGATGTTATCGAAAAACTACAGACACAGTGGCAATCAGGTAAAAATTTATATGACGGTTGGATAAATGATTCCGATCTTATCGGCACCCACTGGCGCTATGGGCATACCATTTGTTTGGAAGATTTCATCAAAGGCGAAGGCAAGGATGTAACCCTCCCGACACTTGATGTTAAAGACTTCATGGGGATATCATTCACCACCGGTCCTGACGGCAAATTCTGGCAGCTTCCCGATCAGCAATTCACAAACCTATACTGGTTCCGCTATGATTGGTTTAAGCGCCCTGATTTTAAAAAGAAATTTAAAGCAAAATACGGTTACGAATTAGGTGTGCCGGTCAACTGGTCTGCCTACGAAGACATTGCCGAGTTTTTCACAAACGACATTAAAGAAATAGACGGCGTCAGAATTTATGGTCACAACGACTATGGTAAGAAAGCCCCGGATCTTGGCTGGCGATTTACCGATGCCTGGTTAGTTATGGCTGGCGCCGGTGATAAAGGCATCCCTAACGGATTACCGGTTGATGAATGGGGTATCGCAGTTGACAAAAATGGCCGCGCTTTAGGTTCGTCTGTTTGCCGCGGTGGTGCAGCTAACAGTCCAGCGGCTAAATACGCTTTGCGCAAGTATATCGAATGGCTGGATAAATATGCGCCTCCGGGATCACGCGGACTCGATTTTTATACCTACCTGCCCTATCTGGAAAAAGGCAACGTTGCCCAGCAGATTTTCTGGTACACAGCTTTTGTGCCGGGAATGGTTGCTCCGGGGCCCACAGTCAACAAGGATGGAACTCCTAAATGGCGTTTGGCTCCATCGCCTCGTGGCGCATACTGGAAAGAAGGTATGAAACTGGGTTATCAGGATTGCGGTTCGTGGACATTCTTCAAACAGACTCCGATTGATCGTATCAAGGCCGCTTGGCTTTACGCGCAGTTCTGCGTAGCCAAGACCACGTCTCTGAAGAAAGCCCATGTCGGACTTACGTTTATCCGCGACAGCGATATCCGTCACAAATCTTTTACTGAGCGCGCACCGAAACTGGGCGGACTGGTAGAATACTACCGCAGTCCAGCTCGTGTGCTGAATACCCCTACCGGCACCAATGTGCCTGATTATCCGAAACTCGCCCAGCTCTGGTGGCAGAATATCGGAGAAGCTTCTTCGGGCGCCATCAGTGTAGATAAAGCAATGGACAATCTCGCCAAAGAAATGGACGCTGTTATGGAAAGGATTGAGCGTTCAGGTGTTCAGGGCGATAAAGGACCAAAGCTCAACAAATGTGTGGACGAAAAGGTATATCTAGGCAGACCGGGCGGAATAGCTCCAAAGGCGAAACTGGCCAACGAAAAACCAAAAGGTGAAACAGTTGACTACGATAAACTTATTGAAGCATGGAAAAAAGGGAAAATTAAATGATTCTATGTTCTCAATAATAACCTTTTATTAAGTTCTTTGCAGACATTGTGCTCCGGCAAGCTTAATGCAAGCCGGAGCACAAAAACAACAACTTATTTAAACCGGAATTCATTATCCATCCCCTTTTAATGTAAGGCCAAACGATGATATTCCGGAGAAAAATATTTCAAAGCGGTAAATATTTTTCTATTGCCTATTCTCATTCTTTTCTATAACTTTAAATCATTTCTTAATGAAAACTTCGGGACAGTAATGATAATTAGAATATTATTGAAATTTTCTCACGCCATAAAATGAATAAACAGCAACTTGTCCGGTTCTTAAGGATGTAATAAATGTTCACATCTTTTCGTAAATCCGGTGATGATAAAAAAGCTCAATAATATCTGAAAAGACGGGAGAAACATTAAAAGAAGGCCGAGCAAAAAATATTCATATTGTTCCGAGACTTAAACAGTCATAAAACAGGTGCCTTAGAATTGGTTACCATATTCACATGAATGATGAAAAATTGTACATAGTAATGATGGGGCTGCCCGCCCGGGGCAAATCTACTCTGGCCATTCGCTTGCAGGAAACCTTAAGAAAAAATCGGATTTCCGCAAAAATATTTAATAACGGAAATCTGCGGCGCAAACATTTGCCGATAAAGGAGACATTTTCCGCAAATTTTTACCATCCGGAAAATAAAGCTGCCCGTCAGATGAGAAACACCTTCGCGCTAACTAATATGAAAATGGCCAGAAGCTATCTGGCGAGCTCCGGACAAGTGGCCCTTCTAGACGCGGCCAACGTCACCCGGACTCGCCGGATGATGATTGAAGAAAATCTTGCAAATCACCCTGTTCTCTTTATCGAATGCATCAACAATGACGAAGAAATTCTTTCTTTGATGATTGAAGCCAAAACAAAGCTTCCGGAATTCTCCCGCCTTCAGCGCAAAAACGCACAGAAAGAATTTACAATGCGCATCGAAAACTACCGGATGATTTACGAGCCCCTGGCTCAGGAAAGAAATTTTTTCCGCGTTGATTCCCTGCAAAACAAAATACTGGAAGAAAAAATTACCGATTCCATCCCGCTGTATCTGCTCATTAAAGATATTCTGGTGACCGACGTGGTAAAGAATCTTTTCCTCATCCGGCACGCGCAGACCAGATACAACGTCATCGACCGCATCGGCGGAGATTCCACGCTCACCGCCAAGGGCATCATGCAGGCCAAGTCGCTGGGACGCTCTTTTCAGAACCGCGAAATCTCCTACATCTTCACCAGCAACAAAAAACGCACCGTGCAGACGGCGCGGGCTATTGCCGAGCGGCAAAAAGACTGCAAGGTAATTTCACTTCAGGAATTTGATGAAATCAACGCGGGCATCTGCGAGGGGATGACCTACAAAGATATCGAAAAAAACATGCCGGAAGTTTTCAACGCGCGCAAGGCAAATAAATATAATTACGCCTATCCGCAGGGGGAAAGCTACGCGATGATGAAACCGCGCATTGAGGCGGGGCTGAAAAAAGTGTTTTTTCTGAACCGCCACGCCCAGAATATCATGATCGTCGGCCATCAGGCGGTCAACCGGATGATTCTGGCGCATTTCCTCTTCCGGCGTGACGATGACGTGCCCTACATATACATCCCGCAGGATCAGTTCTACCACATCGTCTCGACACAGAATAAAAAGCTGTTTGAATTAAAACCATACGCCTAAGCTATATTTGCAGGCCTATTTGCTTTTACATAATTCCTTTATTTAATAATACTTTAATGTATGTTATACTTTATCAAAATACAGCGTCAGAAGAAACAATCATGGATTTAAAGGCGTTTAAAAAAGTTGACATCCCGGCTTGTGAGAAATTCGCCGTAAGAAAGCTGGATGTTTTCGGCTCGCTGGCTCGTGGAGATGCCGGACCAAAGAGTGATGTGGATTTGCTCGTAGAATTTAATGAACCCTCCGATGATTTGTCTAAAAGGTTTTTCGGCCTGCTACATTATCTGGAAGATTCCCTTGGAACTAGAGTCGACCTTTTGACGAGCTCAAGATTGCGAAATCCCTACTTCCGGCAAAAAGCCTTGCGCGAAAGGCAGACAATATATGAAGGATGAAACTCTAAAGCATCTTTTCGATATCAGGGAGGCGGCTTCAGCCATATTAAGATTTGTAAAAAATAAAACTTTCGATGATTACAACCGCGAAGAGTTGCTTCGTTTCGGTGTTGAACGAAAGTTTGAAATAATCGGCGAGGCTCTAACAAGAATTAAACGGACAGACCCTGCCGCCTTAAATAAAATAGGCGAACATTGTTTCTTTCAGAAATATTTTAGCCTATGGTTACGACAGCATCGACCACAGAATCGTGTGGGAAATTATTCATGACGACCTTGTAAAGCTTTTTGAAGATGTAAAAAAACTAATGGATAAAAAAGCTTAATAAAAGAAGCATTTTTTGTATCTTTTCATATCTTAAGGAACAGCTATGAAAATTTGCCCATTCTGCGATGGAGAAATCAAGGACGACGCGATAAGGTGCAGGCATTGCTCCATGCTTTTACCCAAGCCTAAGGTGGCAAAACAGGACGCACCACAACAGAAAGTTCCCCCACCGGAAGTTTCAAAGACAATCGAAGAACCACCACCCCCACCACCTCCACAGCAACGCACTGCTGACACGCATAAAATAGAAGAAAAACTGGTAATGGCCGAAACTCCTTCGGAACCATCGTCACAACAAAGCGCGGCGAGCGCTCCTATCATAAAAGAAATAAAGATAATATCAGAGCCTCCTTCCAGGCCATCACCAAGACAAAGCACGGCTGGCGCGCCGCATAAAGAAGCAGCACAGATAAAAGCCGAAACACTTTATGAAGCGTTCATTGGTGAAAAAAAACGCGCGTACTACCTAGATAAATTCAAGATATTTGACGAACAGCCACAGGGGCAAAAGGCAAGCTGGAACTGGGGGGCGTTCTTCGGAAATTATCTATGGGCGGTTTACAGAAAAATGTATGGATGGCTCCTTGCCTGCTTTGGCATTTTCGCGTTTTTAATAATTTGCTCAAGTTACCTGCAATATTACAAAGGCAGCGCGCCTAA
>JBBIHZ010000166.1:0-4757 GCA_037446735.1 Deltaproteobacteria bacterium | reverse complement strand
ATGTCATTACATCTTGATAAGCTAAAAAATTTTCGCGGCAGAAAAGGGCCACTGCTTTTGATTATCATAGACGGTATCGGTATCGGGAAACCGGACGAAACCAACGCCGTCTGGCTGGCCAAAACACCCGTTCTTGATCGACTTTTTAAATCGGAACTTTACACGCAGCTTAAAGCCCACGGCACGGCGGTGGGCCTCCCCTCCGATGACGACATGGGTAACAGCGAAGTGGGACACAACGCGATCGGCGCGGGGCGCATCTTTGACCAGGGAGCGCGTCTCGTCAACCGGGCACTCAAAAGCGGAGAAATCTTCAAAACAAAAGCATGGAAGGAAATATCACGTCGCGCCCAAAGCGGCGGGACGGTTCACTTTATCGGCCTTCTGTCCGACGGCAACGTCCATTCGCACATCGAACAGCTCTATATTTTAATCGACAAGTGCGCCGAGATGAATTTCCCAAAAGTCAAACTGCACGCGCTCCTGGACGGGCGCGACGTGGGGGAGCGGACGGCGCTGGATTATCTTCTCCCCACGGAGGAAAAACTAAGAAATATTTCCAAACAGAAACACCTTTACTACGCCATCGCTTCCGGCGGCGGGCGGATGAAAGTCACGATGGACAGATACAATTCCGACTGGAATATCGTCAAGCGCGGCTGGGATGCCCATGTTCTGGGACAGGGCAGAATGTTTCGCTCCGCGTCACAGGCCGTAAAAACATTTTACGAGGAAGACCCCAAGGCTACGGATCAGTACCTGCCCGAGTTCGTCGTCATCGACAGCACGGGAAAGCCCAAAGGAAAAATACTCGACGGTGACGCGGTGATTTTTTTCAACTTCCGGGGCGACCGAGCCATCGAAATATCACGCGCGTTCACCGAAAAAGAATTTACTGAATTTGACCGCGGACCGCTGCCGGATATCTTCTATGCCGGGATGATGGAATACGACGGCGACGCGCATATCCCGCCCAATTTTCTCGTACAACCGCCCGCCATTGACCATGTAGTCACCGAATATCTATGCGCGGAAAAAGTCAAATCCTTTGCCGTCTCCGAAACGCAAAAATACGGCCATGTAACGTATTTCTGGAACGGCAACCGCTCCGGCTATATTGACGAACGCCTGGAAAAATACGTGGAAATCCCTTCAGACAGGATCGAATTTGACAAGGCGCCGCAGATGAAAGCCTCAGAAATAACGGATAAAACAAGTGAGCTGTTAAAAAGCGGTGTATATAAATTTGGAAGAGTCAATTATCCCAACGGCGACATGGTCGGCCATACCGGCGCGGCTCAAGCGGCAATTGCCGCGGTGGAGACGGTGGACGCGTGCGTCGGGAAACTGCTCGCCGTCATCGAAAAGCTGGAAGGAATTGCCGTCGTTACCGCCGACCACGGCAACGCGGATGAAATGTTCTCGCTCGACAAAAAAGGCACCAGATCGGTGAAAACCGCGCATTCCCTTAATCCTGTCCCATTTGTCATCTATGACACACAATATCAAGGCGAGTATAAATTGGCTAATCTTAAGGAAAAGGGGCTTTCAAATATCGCGGCGACGCTTCTAAACCTGCTGGGCTACGAAAAACCGGCAGACTACGACCCTTCGCTGATTGAAATAGTTTCTGGCGGTAAGGAATAAAGGGTAAAGAGCAGCAAAGACTGAAGGTGAAACCCTGCGTATGCAACGGTTTATGTATCTGTTACTTATTGTCATGACTAGCTTTTTAGCGCTTCTAGCGCCGCTTAACTAGCCTAGGGCCTTACTTTAAATTATCTTCTGAGAGCAATTTAGTTAATTCTTCTGCGCTTTCGGCGGGTTTTCGGCAGGAATAATTAGTTCATACATACGCCTTTGCCTTAGTATCCTCGGAAGAAAAGTTGTTTAAAAACGGCGCGATTTTCAAAATCTCTTTTTTGTCAACGGCCTGCGGCACAAGTTCCTTCAAGGTGAATGAGTTTTGAGACGGAACCAGCGGATCGTCATCGCCGGTCATTATAAGCACAGGCAGTTTAAGGCTGCCTAGCCGATCTGACGTGTCATGTTTTTGGCATGCGGCAAATTGTCGCAAAAAGGCATCAAATGTTGGCGCAAAAATCGGCAGCGAAGTCCATGCACGGCTTGTTGCCTAACCTTGAATTGCAAAAAAATGTAAATATTACTTTACAATCTTGAAAATCTCTTTGGCTTTCGGATCGGCGGCGGTGCGCAGGAGCTCAAACAAAACCATCTCGGTACTGGCGATTTGCGCACCCGCGCTTTTCATGGCATTGATTCCTATTGCACGGTTTTCCGGCGTGCGCGAAGACACGGCGTCGGCCACCAGATGCACACTGTAGCCGTTGGTAAGCAAATCCAACGCGGTCTGATAAACGCATACGTGGGTTTCGATACCCGTCAAAACCACATGGCGGCGGCTCAGTGATTCCAGATGCTCCCGAAACTGGGCGTTGGGCCAGCAACTGAAACTTTCCTTGGCAATGGGCGCGATATCATCCAACTCCGCGGCAATTGTTGGCAGGGTTTTCCCCAGTTTTTCCGGCGTTTGCTCGGTAATGATGATGGGCAGGCCGAGCGCCTTGAATCCTTTAATCAATTTGATGTTGTTGGCAAAAAGATTGTCTTTATCGAACATCGCATGGGCAAGGTTGCCCTGAATATCAATGATAACCAAAACGGCGGCGGCGCGGCTGAGCATAAAAACACCTTCATTTTTGAAAAATTATTTTCCAAAAAACCCGCAAACGTCAAGAATTATTTATCGCCGGCAAAAAACTCCGCAATCAGGGGGTTGATTCGGTCGGCCGCTTCGTGCTGAATCCAGTGGCTCACCTTGGGAAATTTAATCAACTTGCCCTGTTTGCAATAGGCCATGCTTTTATCGGCCATTTCGGTAAGCATCGCCACGTCTTCTTCGCCCCACATTAAAATCATGGGCACGGTGACGTCAAAACTCTGTGGCGGCTCCTGCTTGGTCTGTATCATTGCGCGATACCAGTTAACCATCGCCGTAAAAGCGCCGGGTTGCGCAAACGCCTTGCGGTACTCTTCGAGCTCAGCCGCCGAAAAAGCACCCGTGTTTGCCGAAGATGTAATCATATCCAGCACCCACTGATAATCGGTTGAGGCGGCCAGTTTATCCACCGCGCCGGGAAGCTGAAAGTAAAAAATATACCAGCTTTTTTTCATCTGCTCGACGTTGGTAAAAACGGTTTTCGCCATGACTTTGGGATGCGGCACATTCAGTATTACCAGTTTTTGCAGAAGCTGCGGATATTTGAGCGCCACCCACCAGGAAACAGACGCGCCCCAGTCGTGGCCGACAAGAAATATTTTATCACGCCCGTAGGCGTTAATAAGGCCCACAATATCCTTGGCCAGCTCATCTATTTTATAAGCAGCGATGCCATCTGGTTTGTCGCTTAAATTGTAACCCCGTTGATCAGGCGCGACAACCAGATAACCTTTATCCGCGAAGTAATCAATCTGTTTGCGCCAGGCGTACCAGAATTCCGGAAAACCGTGCAAAAACAAAATCATCGGGCCATCCGCGGGGCCCGCTTCCATCACGTGCAGTTTGACGCCGTTTGTCTCAATAAAACGTTCGCGCAGATTTTTCATGGACATATCTCTCTTCAAATTTCCCAGGCGGCCTTGGCGCCGTCGGTCGTCGCCTCGATGATTCTGCGGGGAGCCGTGGCGTCGCCCACGATAAAATGACGGATATTCCTTTCAGCCAGCATGCCCTTGAGTTCGTTTCTGGGGGTTACGCCGATAGCCACAATCACCTGATTGACAGGAGTTAGTTTTTGCTCCTCGCCTTTTTTATTGACCACAACGGCATTTTCTTCAATTTTCTTTACTGTAGTGCCCAGCATCAGCCTGATGCCCGCTGCGTGAAGCCGGCGATACAGCATCTGGCCATGCGCCGCCTGCGGCAGGACCGGGGGTTTCGGCAACATTTCCACAATGGTTATATCCTTAACCCCTTTTTCGCGCAGGTAATCCGCTGTCTCCATGCCTACCAGGCCGCCGCCGATGACCACAACATGATCGCGGCCTTTTATTTCTCCATCGAGTATCTGCCAGGCATCGCAGACGACGGAGCTTCCGATTCCTTCCGCGGGGCAGGCGGTTTTATCCGCGCCGATAGCCAGAATTACGGCCTCGGGCTTGCCTTTTTCCAGCATCTCTTCCGATACGTTTGTGTTTGTTTTTATTTCCACGCCTTCACGTTTGCATTTATCCGTCAGCGTTTTTATGTATTTGGCGTAAACTTCCTTGTGCGGCGCTTTCGCCGCGTAAAGCACATTGCCGCCGGTCTTCTTGTCGCGTTCAAATAAAGTCACCTTATGCCCTAATCTTGCGGCCTCGGACGCCGCGGTAAGACCAGCGGGGCCCGCGCCGATTATCCAAACCTTGCGGCTCGTTTTAGCGGGACCTTCCGGAAAAATCAGCTCTTGTCCCGTTTGCGGATTAATCGCGCAGCGAATCGGTTGTAAATCAATGGAAAGCCTTTCAATGCACCCCTGATTGCAGGCCAGGCACTCAAAAGTGTATTCCGGATGACCCTCGACAGCGTTTTTCAGAAAGTCCGGATCGGCGAGGTGCTGGCGCGCCACGGCAATCATGTCCGCGTCGCCACGGGCGATGACATCGTTCATCAAGAACGGATCAGTATAGCGGCCGACGGAAATCACCGGCACGGAGCTTACCTCTTTAACTTTCTTGGCTAAATGAGACTTGAACCC
>JBBIHZ010000165.1:3930-4764 GCA_037446735.1 Deltaproteobacteria bacterium | reverse complement strand
GCCGCCAGCGTCACAAAAAAACCAAGGCCTTTGCCGCGAAACTCGGGCAAAGTGGCGACATAATAAATCCCCGCCGTTTCCTTATTCATAAAAAGCAAGGACGTGGCCGCCGGGTTTCCGTCAACATATGCCAGAAAAAGTCTTTGCGCCTGCCTCTCGCCTCGCGCGAACGACAAGACAAAAGCGCTGTATTGGTCGCGCGCGCGCTCGGGCATTTGAAAACCACGAAAGGAAATATCCGCCCACAAAGGCAAATCATCATTGTTTTTGACTTCCGCGATGGTAATTCGCGCGGGGATTTTTTCCTCAAGCGCCTTAATATCCAAATCCGCCGCCATGCAGGGAATCTGCGCAATTAAATCCATCCCGGCACCGGCAAGCAAATCCCTGCTCTGTGGTGTATCGCCGCGCGGATACATCCACCACCAGAAGCGAAGATTAATTTTGCCGTAATATTTTTTTATTTCCTCAATTGATTCCGCGCTGTCCGCGGAAAGCGGTTTTTCATTCCATGCCCAGTTAAAATCGGAGATCGCCACGCCGGTGTGCATTGAGCACACGTCATCTTTCCGCTGAAAGGACGAGTTCAGGCCGCCCCAGTAACGCCCGACGGCAAAAAAATTATCTTCGACATATTCAAGATTATACATGCAACTATTCACACGCGGCGCTTTTTGCCGTCCGGCAGAGGAAAAACTTTCAGAAGATATTGTTTACTTTTTGAAACGGGCTTTGGCCTTGTCCAGCGATTTCTTGAAAATATCCCAGGCTTTCTCCGCTCCTTCTTTGAGATCTTTCCAGGACGATTCGCCAGCTTCCTGAATTTCCGCTATC
>JBBIHZ010000165.1:0-3901 GCA_037446735.1 Deltaproteobacteria bacterium | reverse complement strand
GCAGCGTTTTGATTTGAGCGTCATATTCCTCTTTGGTTTTTTTGGCCTTGGCCTCCAGCTTATCAATATCGGCGCTCCATTTATCAATCTTTGTTTTCAGTTTCGCCACATACGCGTCTTTCTTTTCCATGCTGTTTCCTCCTTTTTGAGTTTAGAAAAAAACCTGAAACCAAAAATCAAACAACCCGTGCCAGGCGCGTCCAACTGTGGCTTTGCCAGCGCGGATCAATACTGCCGGGAGTGTTTGCCGCTGGTTTTACGCCGCATTTTTGCGTGAAATAGCGATGCAGCGCCAGGCATCCGGTCAACTCCGGATGAAACACGGTAACCAGAATATTATCATCTTCCGCCGCGGCGATGTAATCATCCATTTTCAGCAATATCCGGGCGTCAGGTCCCACGCGTAAAATTTTCGGGGCGCGAATAAAAGTTAAGGGAATGGGCTCCGCCGCAGCTTGCGGCATTATTGCTTCAGTTGAAAAGCTGTCCAACTGCGAGCCGAAGCTGTTGCGTTCGATTTCAATATCAATAAGCCCCAGGCACGGCTCTTCATTGACGACTTTTTTAGCCAGCAGAATCGCCCCGGCGCAGGTGCCCCAGATTTTCATGCCGCGCTGAAAATGCCTTATGATCACTTCCCGCAGGCCGAAAATTGTAAGCAGTCGCGCCAGGCAGGTGCTTTCGCCGCCGGGAATAATTAAACCCGCCAGATTGGCGAAATCATTTTCTTCTTTTGCCCGGCGGCAGGCAACACCCAGGCGCTCCAGATGATCCAGATGCTCATAAACCCCGCCCTGCAGATCCAGCACGCCGATTGCTGCGGGGTTATCTTTCACCAGACGTAGGGACATAATTTGCTTAATTACCAGCCGCGCCCCGCCAGAAGCTGTTCAGGAGGAATTTGCCCTATTTCCAAACCGGGCATCGCCTCGCCCAGGCCCATCGAGGCCTCCAGCACTTTTTGGGGGTCATTGAAATAAGCGGTCGCCTTGACGATTGCCTTGGCGCGCAGCGCCGGATCCGCGGACTTGAAAATGCCGGAGCCCACAAAAATTCCGTCGCAGCCCAGTTGCATCATCAGCGCCGCGTCCGCCGGCGTGGCAATGCCGCCCGCGGCGAAATTCACCACCGGCAGTCGACCCAGTTCTTTAACTTTGAGCGCCAGTTCATAAGGCAGGCCGTTGGCCTTGGCAAAACCGGTAACTTCTTCCTTGGGCATTTCAACAAGCTGACGGATTTCGCGGTTCATTGTGCGCATATGGCGCACGGCTTCCACCACATTGCCCGTGCCCGCCTCGCCTTTGGTGCGTATCATCGCCGCTCCTTCGGCAATGCGCCTAAGCGCCTCACCCAGGTTGCGCGCGCCGCAGACAAAAGGAATCTTGAATTTTGTTTTATCGATATGGCATTCTTCATCCGCCGGAGTAAGAACTTCGCTTTCATCAATGTAGTCGATTTTCAGGGCTTCCAGTATCTGCGCCTCGACAAAATGGCCGATGCGCGCCTTCGCCATCACCGGAATCGACACGGCTTTTTTTATTGCGGCAATCATCGCCGGATCGGACATCCGCGCCACACCGCCGTCTTTGCGGATATCGGCAGGCACGCGCTCGAGAGCCATGACCGCCACGGCGCCCGCCTCTTCGGCAATTTTTGCCTGCTCCACGTTGGTTACATCCATAATGACGCCGCCTTTGAGCATCTGCGCCAGTTGGATATTTAATTCATGTCTTTTTGTATCCACTTATATCGCCTCCTAACCAATCCTTAAGGTAAAAATTCTAATACTTAACTTTGTTTTTGTATAGTGAAATATTTTACGGTAATTTAAAAAACAAGACGCCTTTCGTCAAGGATATTCAGGTATTTTGCTACCAGATATTTCTCACCTTGATGCCGCGTTCAGTCAGAAACCGCTTAATTCCCGCGATAGTATATGTTTTATAATGCACCATCGAGGCGATCAGCGCCGCGTCCGCGCGGCCCGTGGTCAGGACTTCTGCCAGATGTTCGGGATGTCCCGCGCCACCCGAGGCGATCACCGGAATTTTCACGTTTTCGGAAATAAGTCTTGTTAAATTCAGCTCGTAGCCGGTTTGCATGCCGTCGGCGTCAATGGAGTTAAGACAGATTTCTCCCGCGCCCAGATTTTGGGCTTCTTTGGCCCACCACAGCGCGTCCAGGCCGGTATAAACACGGCCGCCTTCCACGACAATCTCGTAACCGGAGGGGGTCTTTCTGCTTTGCTCCCCTTTTTTCACATCCATGCCTAAAACCACGCACTGGATGCCGAAGGCCTTGGCTCCCTGCGTGATAATTTGCGGATTTTCCACCGCCGCGGAATTGACGCTTACCTTTTCCGCGCCCGCCGCGATTACCCTGCGCATGTCTTCCAGATTGCGGATGCCGCCGCCCACGGAAAAGGGTATAAAAATCGTTTCCGCCACGCGCCGCACCACCTCGATCATGATATCGCGCTTGTCAGACGAAGCCGTAATATCATAAAAAACTATTTCATCCGCCCCCTGTTCATAATACTGGCGCGCCGCTTCCACCGGATCGCCGATATCCACGTTCCCCTTGAACTTGATGCCCTTGGTGAGCTTTCCCGCGCGCACGTCCAGGCACGGGATTATCCTCTTGGAAATCATTTCCCCCTCCAAGCGCAGAAATTCTTCAAAATCTGCAAGCCGGGCCGGCCGCTTTTTTCCGGATGGAACTGCACGGCCGCCAGATTTTTAAAAGCCAGCGCGGAGCAGAAGTTTATGCCGTATTCGGTAACGCCGAGAACCAACGCATCCTCGGCGGGGGCCGGATAGTAGGAATGAACAAAATAAAATTCCGCCTCCGGCGCGATACCGTCAAAAATCGGGTGCTTGCGCCGCAACGCAACGCTGTTCCAGCCCATGTGCGGAATTTTCAGCGTCTGGTCGCCGGAAATCAGCTTCTCCGGGAAACGCCGCGTGACGCCTTTTACCAGGCCAACGCAGTCCGTGTCATTTTCCTCACTGTGCTCTAAAATAATCTGCGTGCCCAGGCAGATGCCGAGAATCGGCTTACCTGCGGCAAAGCAATTTTTCAGCGCCGCGTCCAGTTTTTGCGGCCTGAGGTAGGCCATGGCCTCACCCGCCGCGCCCACGCCGGGGAAAATGACATGCGAGGCCTCTTTGAGCTTTTTTTCGTCATCGGTGATGACAAAATTCTGGCCGATATTTTCCAGCGCTCGCGCGACGCTGGTAATATTTCCGGCGTTATAGTCAATAATCGCGATCATAAATATAAAAAATCATCCTTGCGCTTTTTTAATTTCCAGGCGGCGACATAAATCATCCACCCGTTGTATTTGCTGCGGCGTGAAAAAAAAGCCCTGAAGCGCCAGATCATACATTTTGGGCCAGGCGCCTTTGTTATTCACCAAAAGCAGAGACGCGCCCCGCTTTGCTCCGGAAGATAAAAGATTATTCAAATCCGGCGACACATTCCATCTGTATTCTTCAATGTCCTGCCAGAACTGGGCGAAAGACGCTTCCACAAACAAGCCCTTCTCCGTCACCACGAGGGTCTTACCACGTCGGCGCTTCATCATGTAGAGCGTAAAAATCAGCGCCGCCACAAAAAATAAAAACATGCCGGCCAGCATAATCTGCTGAGACGGGGTTTTCTCCCGGAGCATGTCGAACACATCTTTATAATAAACTACCAGTAATGCCGCGAGTAGAAGCAAAAATAGCTTGAGCGCCCCTTCTCCCCGCGCGTATTGGGCGTCAACGCGCAATATTTCCGGCGCCTGCCGGATTTCCTCGATTTTCTCTTGGTTCTTTTTTGTGCCAAAAAACATATCTTGAAATCTCCCGTCGAAAGCCGCGGGCTATTTAGCAATTTTTAGGCGCGGCTGGCAATA
>JBBIHZ010000164.1:0-4809 GCA_037446735.1 Deltaproteobacteria bacterium | reverse complement strand
CAAGAAAGAGCAAGAAAGTTAATCAGGTTCTTTTATTTATCCTGGCAATTATTTTACCTCCGCTGGCGGTATATCTGGTCAAGGGCGCCAAGCGGGATTTTGTCATCAACATTGTCCTGTGTCTGTTTTTCTGGATACCGGGCATTGTCCATGCGCTTTGGGTGGTAACTAAATAGAAAAAAGCAATTAAAGAGAAAAAATTTATTTACAATTTTGTGATCCGCGCGGCAGGCGCTTGATTGCGGCGTTGAGTATTGTTTGAAAAGGGGAGTGGCAAAATGAAAAGAAAGGGAGAAAAAATCGGCTGGGCGGCCGGCTGGATGGGCGGGTTCATCTGGGTTATTATTTTATCCATGATTTTTCTTGTGCATGGCAGGTGGTTAAACGCGATTTTGGGGCTTTTAATTGTCGTGGCGGCGGCATTGGCGATTATGCGCTGCGCGCCCTGGCATTACCCGAACACTCCTTACTGGAAGCTGATGCTGGGACCCTACGCGGTTTTCTTTCTTTCCGTGGCTTGGGCGGTTTGGTCGTACGGCGGCATTTATGGACTGGGGCTTAACTGGTGGAATTTTTTGTGGCTTTTGCCGGTGTTGATTCCCTTCGGAACTTTATCCACGCGCAAATGGTCGGACTTCGATGAAAAGTGAAAATAATTAATATTATCAATGAGGTACGAAAATGAAAAACTGCCGTGAATGCCGGCGTGAAATATCCGAGCAAGCCCTGGTATGTCCGCATTGCGGTGCGCCGTATCCCGCCAAAGAGAAGTGGGACGGCTGGGGTTTGAGTACAAATCCAAAGCGACGATCGCGGGCCTGCCGCTTGTGCATATTTCATTTAAATACAAGCCCAACCGCGTGCCCGTTCCCGCCAAGGGCATTATCGCCATCGGGCAGTTTGCCTGCGGTGTTTTTACTCTTTCGCAATTCGGCGTGGGGCTGGTGAGCGTAAGCCAGTTCACCATCGCCGGTTACGCCCTGGCGCAGTTTGCCTTTGCCTACAAACTTATCGCGCAGATCGGCATTTACATCCATGAAGGCCACGGGCAGATTGTAAAAAGCCTGGCCGAAATTCTGGCCATGTTCTGAAATCTTTCCTGAAGGTAAAGCATTAAAAAATGCGAGAAGAAATAAAAAACAAGCTGGCGTTTATCGAAGGCTGGCTTTCCATTTTTATCAACACGGCCCTGTTCGGCCTGAAATACTGGGCGGGCATGATTACGGGCTCCGTGGCGATCATTGCCGATGCCTGGCATACCTTGTCTGATTCCCTGACATCCGTGATGGTGATTATCGGCGCGAAGATTTCCCGCAGGCCCGCGGATAGTAAGCACCCGTTCGGGCATGGCCGCGCCGAGCTTATTGCCGCGGTAATTATCGGCGGCCTTTTGGCGATTGTCGCCGTGAATTTCTTTGCCGAGGCCGTGATGAAGTTCAAAAACAGACAGGCCGCGGACTACAATATGTTCGCGGTGGCCGTTTTTTTCGTGTCGGTAATATTAAAAGAAGGACTGGCGCAGTTTTCCAATTGGGCTTCAAAGAAAACGGGCATGCTTTCCCTCAAAGCGGACGCATGGCATCACCGCAGCGACGCTATCGCCTCGGCGGTGATTATCGCCGGTATGTTTGCCGGAAAATATTTTTGGTGGGTTGACGCCGTTTTGGGCATGGCCGTTTCCGCGCTAATTCTGCACGCCGCTTACTTCATAATAAAAGAGGCATCCGATCAGATATTGGGCCGGGAACCGAAAGAAGAATTAAAACAAAAGATAATAGAAATAATCGTCGAGAAAGCGGGTCGGAGTTACGAAGCGCACCATTTTCATATCCATCATTATGGCAGCCACACAGAACTTACATTTCACATAAGATTGCCGGGCAGCATGTCCTTAAAAGAAGCTTATGACTTAACCGTCACTATAGCCCAGGAAATAAAGAGCAAAACAGATATTGATACGACCATAGGGCTTAACTACGACAGGAATAAGCCGTTTCCGGAGTAAGTGCAACAGATGTTATCTGCCACGCCATATGGAGAAGTCCTGCAAATTAAAATGTGCCGCTATCCGGATTTTCCTTCGGGGATGTGGGTTTGCTCCTATCTGGTGGACGGCCTGCTTGTGGATACCGGCATGGCGCACACGGTAGAGGAATTCACGGAATTTTTAAAAGACAAATACCTTAAAGTGGCGGTCAACACACATTTTCACGAGGATCACATCTCCGCCAATAAATTTTTGCAGGACACCTACGGTATAGAAATATTTGCCCCGGCGCTTTCCGTGGAAAAAATCAGCAAACCGGCAACACTCTATCCCTATCAGGAAGAAATCTGGGGCTATCCCGTGCCGAGCGTGGTGAAAACGCTGGGCGATCATATTTATTTGGATAACTACCGCTTTGAAGTAATCCCCGCGCCGGGGCACGAGCGCGATCAAATCTGCTTGTGGGAGAAAACCAACGGCTGGTTTTTTACCAGTGATCTTTATGTAAGCACCAAACCCGCGGCCTGCCGCGACACCGATGATATGTGGCAGACGCTGGCTGATCTGGAAAATGTCCGCGCGCTCAATCCTCAAGTACTGTTTCCGGCGCCGACGCATGTTGTTTACAATCCGGCGGCAAAACTGGATGAACTGATTTCCTATCTGGAGGAATTGGGCGGCAAAATTGTTGATTTTTACCAGAAAGGGAAAAGCGTTGACGAGATAACCAAGGAAATCTTCGGCTCCGAAGACATGTTCGCGCAGGCAACCCAAAAGCAGTTTTCCTCACTTAATATGGTCAAATCGTTTTTGAATGATTATTTGTAATGTTTGAAATTAGCGGCGCGGCTTTTAGGGTATTTTTTGAAAGAGATTTTAATTTTTCACCGATTTCCTTTTGCTCGGTTGTGTGTTTTGCAAAGCATTTGGCAGTTTTTGGCTGCTGTCTCACCACCTTTACTCCATGCTGTTACATGGTCAGCATCCATATCATTGAAACTCCAGATTTTCTCCTTATTTGCATCATGCCCAAGAGCACAAAGCGGACAGTTCGAATTCTTTTTCTTTTCAGCTTTAGTCGTTTGTTCTTTGTATACTGATTTTTTGGTTGCTTCATCAAAAACTCGAACATCCAGTAATTTTGTGTCAACAGATCCGCCGAGAATATATTCAAAAATACCTCTGCGATTTTTTACATAAGGATCAGCGTAGAGCTTTTTTACCTCGGCTGATACTTTCGCGGGATTATACGCTTTCCTGTGATATTTTTCGTACAGTCGTCCCCACTCTAGTCCGCGCATCTCACTTTCCACATCAATAAATACATTAGAAACCCAATCAATCACGCTGTTGAAATATTTTTTTAATTCATTGATATTTTCGTCAAAGCGATGACGGCTCATATAATCGCCGATATTGCCCTTGCTTACCCAATCCAGTGCGCATTCCAAAAATTCCTGTCGATTGGCACTGCCTTTTATGTATGCACTCCATTTTTGGATGTTGGCATTTTGGCTGTTACTAAATTCCTCTTTGCCAAGCGTCACAAACGGA
Organism: Deltaproteobacteria bacterium; assembly: GCA_037446735.1. Classification (GTDB taxonomy): domain Bacteria; phylum Desulfobacterota; class Syntrophia; order Syntrophales; family Smithellaceae; genus UBA4810. The sequence continues at coordinate 1,268 of JBBIHZ010000164.1, read as the reverse complement.
CCAGAATACACGGCGTTTAGCAATTCCTGGTCATTAAGCGGTACACCGGCGATATTAATTGTTTTAAACCACTCTTTTATTTCACTTTCCGTTCCTTCGCATTCGTAAATAAGCAGTTTTGTTTCTAAAATTTTGGCTTTCTTATCTTTTGCCATGCCACTAAAATTCTGCGGCATGCCGTTTTCATCTTTGATAGCAAATTTGTCAGTTAAAAAACGACCAAGACTGGTAACACGTTGCTGACCATCTAAAATTTCCAAATTGCTGTCACTTACTTTATTAAAATAAATCAATCCTATTGGATATCCCTTAAGGACTGATTCAATAACGGCCATTTCTTTTTTTCCGCCGTCCGAAGCGTAGATATAGTTGCGCTGATACTCCGGCTGAATTGTGAGCTTGCCAGACAAACCGAATAGCCCTTTTCCTTCAAGTTCGTTATAGACAAACCCTTCGCAAATATCTTTAACAGTAATGTTAGTTTTTAAAGCCGTTTTCATATTATTTCCTCTTATGTCTTATAAATATTCTTTGGTAAGCGGATTGAATTATGCGACCCTCCTTATTAATAAAGTAATTCTTTTTCCCATCATTACCAACCAAATTGGCATTTTCATTTGTTTTTCCACCAGACGATCCTGTTTTTTTACCATTTTGTCTTACTTCCCAGTAATCATCATATTTTTTTGTGTCAGGAACTTCATCATGGCAACCTCTTTGGGTAGCTCCTAAAATTTCAAACTGGTCAGGATTATATTTATCCAAAAAACTAATCGGCACACCCATAACTCCGTAATAGTCGCTCGGGATGGCATCGGTAAACGGAATCTCTATAGCATCGTAATTGTCGTATTTTTCATACTTTCTTTTGCCTTTAACCTCTTTGTGTTTACTGTATTTCAAATTTTCTTTCATTGTCATAAGAGGCAATGGTTGGTGACGCCTTCCGTGGTCGATGTTGGTAAACCAACAAACATTGCGGAATTTCACCAAACCTGTTTTTGCATCGTAAACTCCCGAAGCGAAATCGCGTGTATTTGGCGTAAAAAAATACGCGTTACCAGCATGAAAACCATTTCCTAACCACAGCTTATTATTTTTTATTAGCGGAAATATTTCTTTGTAGGTAATTGCGCTCATACTTCCAATAATGATGAACTTTTTGTTGTAATCAAATAGCTGTTTAGCATATTCGCGAAACAGGCTAAACGGCGGATTTGTGACGACTATATCGGATTGATTAAGAAGTTCTATACATTCATCGCTGC
>JBBIHZ010000163.1:0-4832 GCA_037446735.1 Deltaproteobacteria bacterium | reverse complement strand
TCCGTGGCCCCAGCGCCGGCATAACGGGCGGAATGTATTCCCGGCTCATCTCCCAAAACATCCACCTGCAGTCCGGAGTCATCCGCCAACACCATCTCACCGGTAATATCCGCCGCGATTTTTGCTTTTTTCAGGGCATTTTCCAGAAAGCTATTCCCGTCTTCAATTATTTCCGGAATATTCCTGTAATTATTGAGCGAAACAAGGTCGATACCTGTTCCTTCAAACATATTTTTTATTTCTCTGGCCTTCCCTTCATTGCGGGTGGCAAGCACAACTTTCATCAAGAGATATCTCCCACCATTGTCTTTTGCCGCGCGATTATTTGCGCGACGCCTTTTTGCGCCAGAGCGCTCATCTCATCGAGCTGCTTTTTATCAAAAGGGACGTGTTCCGCGGTTCCCTGCACCTCAATAAAGCGGCCAGAACCGGTTATCACAAAATTCATGTCTACATCGGCCCGGGAATCTTCTTCGTAATCCAGATCAAGCAGGATCTGGTTTTGCACAATGCCCACGCTGACCGCGGAAACATAATCTTTCACGGGAATTATCTTTACCAGTCCGTCTTGTTTCATTTTTTTGAAAAGCTCCACCAGAGCGACAAAACCTCCGGTAATCGAGGCTGTTCTGGTCCCACCATCGGCCTGAATGACGTCGCAGTCCACATAAATCGTCTTTTCGCCGAAAGCGGTCAGGTCCGCCACCACGCGCAGTGACCTGCCTATTAATCTTTGTATTTCATGCGTTCGTCCGCCGATTTTTCCGCGTGATGATTCTCTAGCCGTTCTTGTCTGGGTGGAAGCGGGAAGCATCGAATATTCAGCGGTAATCCAGCCGCGGCCTGTATTTTTTAAAAAAGGCGCGGGCTTATCCTCCAGCGTGGCCGCGCAAATTACTTTCGTATCGCCGAATTCCACCAGCGCGGATCCGAAGGCGTTTTTCAGATAGTTTTTCTCAATCCTGATGGGCCTCAGCTCATCGGATTTTCTCTTATTTTTTCTTTCCTGCACTTTTCACCTGTAGAATGATTTTACGCTTTTGGCTAAAGCCTGTGCTATCTCCAGCTGCGTTTTATCGGAGAATAGCTTTTTGCGCTCATCCGGGTTTGAGGCAAAGCCGAGTTCTATAACCAGCGCCGGCGCGGATAATCCTTCGAATACGGGCATTTCCGCTTCGCGCAACCCTCTTCCCTGACGGGGAAATATACTGTCGAGATTTCTCTGGATAAGCTGCGCCATGCGTATTGTATTATTGAGATGCCTTACCTTTTCCGGCTTCAAATCCTGAAGGTCTTTCCTTGCGCCTTTCGCGTCCCTGCCAAAGCCGGGATAGTACAGTTCAAATCCGGACGCGCTTTTCGCGAAACCTCTGTTTACATGAATACTGATCAGAAAATCAGGTTTGTGAGCATTAATAAGCTCGCGACGTTTTCCCGCGGTTATGTCTTCATCCTTGTTTCGCGTCAACGCAACCTTTATATTTGCTTCTCTGGATAACTCGTCGTACAAAAACCTGGCAATGGCCAAGGTCACGTTTTTTTCATTTACTTTTTCCGTTACTTTTACACCAGGGTCAGCTCCGCCATGCGCGGGGTCAATCACAATCTTATAGACATTTGCCGCGTCTGCCGGATAGCTCATTCCCAAAAACGAAAAAAGCGTTAAAAACAAAATCAGCTTCAATATTTTTTTCATGATACAGTACATTTATTCACCCAATTATCGTTTGCGCCTGCTTATAGCAGACAAATATTGTTTGTCAATAAGATAAGTTGCCAAATCAGTTCATTGTCGCAAGCGCACAACGGCTTTGACAAAACTAAGCTGCCGGATCGCCGACAACACCTGGTTTAGCTGCTGCAGATCGTTTACGTCGATGATAAAATTAGCCGTGGCAATCATATTCGTTGTTTCTATTTCCGCGTAACTGATGTTGACATCGAATGAAGAAATGACCGCGCTGATTTCCGTCAAAACTCCCTTCCGGTCATCGCTGACAATCTTGACATGAACAGGATAGAAACCTTTCTGACTTAAGTTCCACTGAACATCAACAATCCTTTCTTTATCCAGCTTTCTCAGATGCGGACATACACGCGTATGCACGGTAATCCCCCTGCCGCGCGAAACATACCCGGAAATTTCATCTCCCGGTATGGGGTTGCAGCATTTGGCGAACTTTACCATAACATTGTCAATTCCGGTAAGCGACACGCCCAGTGAAGGCGGCGGTATCTTTTTCTTTTTCTCCTGATCTTTTACCTCTTCCGGGGCGGCAATATCTTCCCTGACGAGAAACTGATTAACCACCTGGCGGGGCGAAACGCGCCCGAACCCGATTTGTGAAAACAAATCATCCAAAGTATTTACCGAGTATTCAGGAAACACCTTTTTTATTTCATCCGACTTTATATAGTTGCTGAACTTGAGATTCTGACGCTTGAATTCTTTTTCGAGCAAATCGCGCCCCATGGTCACGCTGCTCTTTTTTTCTTCGGTATTTATCCAGTTTCTTATTTTAGAAATTGCCCTGGTGGTGACAACGTATTTCAGCCAGTCTTTGCTCGGATGATGACCCGCCTGCGTTATGATTTCCACCTGGTCTCCGTTTTGCAGTTTATATTTAAGCGGCACGATATTGCGGTTTACTTTCGCGCCGATGCACTGATTGCCGACGTCCGTGTGGATGCTGTAGGCGAAATCAATAGGGGTTGCTCCTTTGGGAAACGATTTGACGTCTCCGTGGGGTGTAAAAACATAAACCTCTTCGGGAAACAGCGCCAGCTTCAAATCGGACATGAATTCCTTGGGGTTTTTAATTTCCTGCTGAATTTCGAGTATTTCCCGGAGTTTTTTGATTTGATTCTCTTCTTCATCCTTGTAGGCGCGGCCTTCCTTGTAACGCCAGTGCGCGGCGATGCCTTTTTCCGCCCATTCGTGCATTGCTCTTGTCCTGATCTGGATTTCCAGCCTCTCTCCGTAAGGTCCGATAACCGTGGTATGCAGTGATTGATAGTTATTGGCCTTGGGCATGGCGATATAATCCTTAAAACGGCCGGGCACCGGTTTCCATAGAGAATGCACGACACTCAGCGTTTCATAACATCCCTTTTCCATGTCGGAATCAAGAATAACGCGAAAGGCAATCAGGTCATAAACTTCGTCAAAATCGAGATGTTGCTCATGCATTTTTTTGTAGATGCCGTAGAGATGCTTGGGCCTGCCTTCCACCTCCCCCTTGATATTATATTTCTCCAGTTCGGCGGAAATAATTTTTTTAACTTCGTCGGTATAGCGGACGCGCGATTCCTTCGATTTGGCAACGCGCGTGGTTAACTCCTCATATGCCTCGGGAGACAGGTATTGAAAAGATAGGTCCTCCAGCTCCGTTTTCATCCAGTTAATCCCCAAGCGGTTGGCCAGCGGCGCGTAGACCTCAATCGTTTCCCTGGCAATATAAACTCTTTTCTCCGGCGGGTGGTATTGCAAGGTGCGCATGTTATGAATGCGGTCGGCCAACCTCACCAGCAAAATGCGGATATCCGAAGACATGGCGAGAATCATTTTGCGGAAATTTTCCGCCTGTCTTTCTTCCTGGGAATGAAAAGATATGCGGCTTAATTTAGTCAGGCCGTTGACTAAAAACGCCACATCCTTGCCGAATTCCTCTTCTACCTGCTGCGCCGTGCTCAAAGTGTCTTCGACGGTATCATGCAGAAGCCCGCTAATAATGGTGGCGGCATCCATTTTCATATCGGCGAGAATTCCGGCAACTTCCATGGGATGCGTCAGATAAGGTTCGCCAGATAGCCGTACCTGTCCCTGATGAACCGTTGCCGAAAAAACATAGGCCTTTTTAATCATTTCCTGTTCTTCCGGCGGCAGGTATTCTTGGGCTTTATCCAGAATGTCAGTTATGCGTAACATCTATTTTTCCGGCTGCGCTAAACAGCGTAAAAATTCAGTTCGTTTTTAACTCGTTGTCAATAATGTTTTTTATTTCATCAAGGATTTTATCCGAATCAACCAGCCTGCTCTCTTTGCTTTTTCTCAGCCTTAACTCCACCTTGCCCTGCGCCAGATTTTTTTGCCCCACGACCACGCGCAGGGGTATGCCGATCAAATCCGCATCGTTAAACTTTACGCCCACCCTTTCGTCGCGATCATCGATAATCACTTCGATTCCCTCGGCTAGCATTTCTATATAAATCTTTTCCGCCGCCGCGAAAATCGCAGCATCATTAATATTCACCGGCGTAATGATTACCTGAAAAGGCGCTAACGGCATCGGCCAGACGATGCCGTATTCGTCATTGTTCTGCTCGATGCAGGCCGCCAGCGTTCTTCCAATGCCGATTCCGTAACATCCCATGATCATTTCTTTTTCCTGCCCGTCCTTATCCAAATAGACCGCCTTCATCGCCTGGCTGTATTTTGTTCCTAGCTTAAAAACATGGCCTACTTCTATGCCGCGCGCAAAATGAATTTTACCGCCGCAGCGCGGGCAAACATCTTTTTGGTTCACCAAGCGCAGATCGGCAAAAGCCGCCACCGGAAAATCTCTGCCGATGTTTACGTTCTTCAAGTGATAATCTTCCTTGTTGGCCCCAGTTACAAAATTAACCATGTTCATGATGGAATAATCAGCGATTACTTTTGTTTTGATATTGACCGCGCCGGCAAACCCCCGCGGGGCGCCGGTGGCTCTGGCAATCATTTCATCATCCGCCAGATACAGTTCATCCGCCGCCAGATAATTTCTCACCTTGATTTCATTTACTTCCTGATCACCGCGGATCAAAACGGCGCAGGGCTTGCCGTCTGCGTTGAA
>JBBIHZ010000162.1:0-4844 GCA_037446735.1 Deltaproteobacteria bacterium | reverse complement strand
GCAGGAAATGGGCTTTACCCTGCATGAGCTGGTAACCTTTGCTTCATTGATCGGCAAGGAATCCGGCTATCATGATGAAAAAGACCTGATTTCCGCCGTTTTTCACAACCGTCTCAAAAAGAAAAAGCGCCTGCAGAGCGACCCCACGGCGGTTTACGATTTGGAGGATTTTCAGGGGAAAGTTTTATTGAGCCACCTGAAAAGAAACTCGCCATATAACACCTATGTTATTCAAGGACTTCCGCCGGGGCCGATTGCCAATCCGGGCCTTTCCTCGATTAGAGCAGTGCTAAATCCCGCGCCGGTAAAATATCTGTACTTTGTTTCCAAAAACGACGGCACACACGCCTTTTCCGAAACAATTCAGCAGCATAACGAAGCCGTCAAGGACCTGCGCCGCCTGCAGAGCCAAGCGCGCAGCAATTCCCGCGAAAAGTAATGTTGTTAATAAAGCGATAATAAACAGATTATTGCCAAAACCGTTTCCTGAAAAAAGCACATTAAATCTATGAGTCAAACACAAGCAAAGCAGCGCCAAAGCGAATCATTCTCCCATGCCTGGCTGGACGAATCCGTCGCGGGACTTTTTGTCGTGCAAAACGGCGGGCTTGTATATACCAATCAGATTTTTTGTGAAACGCTCGGCTATAAACATGCCGACGAATTAACGGACAGGAAGTTTTTGGATATTATTCACCCGGATGACCATGCACTGGCGCGGCAGGAACTTACCCGGCAGGGTAAAAGTGATGACGCTGAAATCAGCGCGCTGAGATTTCTGAAAAAATCCGGCAGGCCTTTATGGATGATGATAAAAGGCATTTCCAGTTCTTACGAGGGAAAGCCGTCTTTCGTGGGCTGCCTGTTGAATTTAACTTCCCTGAAAAATGATGTTGATTTTCTGCGCGATTCGCTCATGCGTTATGAAACGATTTTTAACGATGTTGACGTGCAGTTGGGCGAAATGGATCTGCAGGGCAACATCACCTTTGTAAACGATGCCGTGTGCAAGATGTGGAAACTGCCGCGCGAAGAGCTTTTGGGCAAAAAATATGAAAAGTACGTCAGTGATGAAACAAAAAAACGATTCACGGAAGTTTACAGGAATGTTTTTAAGACGAGACTGCCCGTTAAAAATATCATCTTTGAGGTGAAAGACCACGAGGGATTGATAAGAACAATTGAAAAGTCGATATCTCTGGCGCGCGACGCGGAAGGTTCCATCTGCGGGTTTCACATGGTCACGCGCGATATCACCCAGCGCAAGGAAGCGGAAAACAAACTTATCGAGCACCGCTCGCGGCTGGAGGCGATTTTCGGCAGCGTCAAGGACGCGATTATCACCGTCGATCCCGGACTCCGCGTGATCGAAGCCAATAAATCCACGGAAAATATCTGTGGCATAGCAACGGAGCATATTGTCGGCAAAGAGTTTTCGCAGGGCAGGTTTTTATGTAGCCGCGCCTGCAAAGAAGTTTTGCGGCAGACGCTCGATAGCAAGGCCGCCGTCAAGGAGTACCGTGTGGAATGCGAGCATGGGCAGCGCCAGCAGCAGGTGGTAAGCGTTTCCAGCTCGCCCTTACGTGACGGACAGGGAAGTTTTCTGGGCGCGGTGTTGGTTATCCGCGATATCACTTTGCAGCGCGACGTAGAGCGTGAGCTGCGCGAAAGAAATCAGTTCCATAACCTTGTCGGCCGCAACAAGACCATGCAGAATATTTATCGTCTGCTTGAGGATCTTGCCAATCTCGATACAACTGTTTTGATTGCGGGAGAATCCGGCACGGGCAAGGAACTGGTGGCGCGCGCCCTGCATTACAGCGGCAACCGCGCGTTTAAACCGTTCACCACCGTGAATTGCTCAGTACTGGCGGAAAGTCTTCTGGAGAGTGAACTTTTCGGCCATGTGAAAGGCGCGTTTACCGGTGCCATAAAGGACAGACAGGGCAGATTCGAAGCCGCCAACGGCGGAACGATATTCTTGGATGAAATAGGCGATATCTCCCCAATAATTCAGCTCAAACTGTTGCGCGTTTTGCAGGAAAAGGAATTTGAACGCGTGGGCGAATCCACGTCGCGTAAGGTTGATGTGCGCGTGATTGCCTCGACCAATAAAGACCTCAGGGAAAAAATCCAAAACGGCGAATTCCGTCAGGATCTTTATTACCGGGTGGAAGTTGTTTTGCCGCCGCTGCGGGAGAGGCTCGAAGACATTCCGCTTCTGGTTGATCATTTCCGCAATCTCTTCAATGAAAGATTCAGCAAAAACATCGAAGGCATATCCAATGATGTACTGAGCGCTTTCATGAATTATTCCTGGCCGGGCAACGTGCGGGAACTCGAGCATGTAATGGAGCACGCCTTTGTTTTATGTCACGGCGGTTTAATCACTATTGACCAGATGCCCGTGGACATCCGTAACATTATGCCCTCTGGTCATTACATAAAGCAGAAAAGCAAGGCGAAGGCGCCGCGCGAAAAAGAAGAAATCATCAACGCCTTGAAAAAAACCGGCGGCAACAAGGCCAAAGCCGCAAGGCTTTTAGGTATCGGCAGGCGGACGATTTACCGTAAAATCGACGACTACCAGATAGAAAAAGAACAGACGCAATAGAACGAATATTCACATCTTGATAATAAACATGATTTTCCTGTAATATTATTTATCCGGTACGTTGCCTGTCAGTGAGAAAAATAAGTAAGCAGTAAATTATTGATGAACCGCGGCGGTTTGCGGAGAGTTATTGTATTGAGTATTTCGTTTTGCGGGTTGAGAAAATGCTTTTGCATCGTCATTTCGAGAAGTCCAACAATGTCGATATGATGAGATATCTTTAGGGCGCTAGTTGCTTTTGGGAAAAATTTTCACCGCAGTGAGCGGCGGGGTTTTACGAAGGAAAAGAAGATTCAGGAGGGCGGGATGAAGAAATATCTATTAGCAGGCGTGCTGGTTTTATTGTTTGCTGTACCGTTATTGGCGGCGGAGAAAGAAAGCGTAAGAATAAAGCTTCCCGATGGAATATATATGTATGATTCTTCAGTCAGGCACCTTCAAGATGGACGTTTATGGGTCGGATTTAGAAAATATTTTATTGTTTACAATAAGAATATTTACAGTCCGAAAGAGGCCGTTAAGAAATTTGGAGTGTCAAAATTAAACATACTTTTTACTGAAAACAAGAAATACAAAATATTATTTGGCGGCGAACAAATAGGAGAAATATATTCTGTAATAATTGAAGATGGAGAGGAATGGAATTACAAACAAAATTTATTCACCAAGGACATCAAAGAAGGCCCGGCATATTATTGGCGAGAAATTATGTACCCCGGCAAATTGACAAGCGTAACAAAGTGCTTGGCTGTTCCTGAAGAATATAAAGAAGTAAAGAAAAAAGTATATGCCACAATACCCCAGGAGGCAGTCGATAAAATAGCAAAGCTGGCGAAAGAGCAACTGTTACCTTTGCTTATGAAGAGAAAAGGGTTTGCAAAATATAAAATTAGGGAAATGGAATTATTGAAAGAAAATTTATGGCTTCTCGATAAAATATCTTATCGAAATGATGAATTGTACATAGGTGAATATCATTATGTGTTTAAGACCGTCGAAAATTCTTACCATTTTAACATAGTATTTAGTGTAACAAAAGATAACGTGCATATTATGACAACGGATTATGAAGAAGGGGATTTAGTCGCGGCGTATATGGAAAAATACGGCATGTTAGATGTTGACGGTTGTGGTGTTGATGAATTGATAATAGAAAAAGAAGCCCCCAGAGAGGATGAAACCACAATATGGTTGGAGATACATAAGCAGAAACCTGATGGAAATTGGATGCTAATCAAAGCAATCAAGACAAGGAGGACATTATGAGTTTTCAAGACGCAATAAATAGAATACTGCATGTGGTTAATGATGGAAATGGTAGTCCCAAGTACGTTCCATATATTACTATGTCTGGGCGGATACCGGCTGCGAGTGACACCAATAGAAGTGATTATAACGACACCACACAACCCGATCGCGGCAACCTAATTCACGGCGGTGTTGATATTATATATGGTGAAATTAAAAATGGAACATTAACATATATAGGATCTGGTGCCTCTGCTAACCAGACTGTGTCCGTTTATTCGCCTGTGACAGGCAAAGCATGGAATCGAAAAGGTACTGGTACAGTTTTCATTTTGGATCAATACGGATACATCCATATAATTCGTCATATGAAAAACATAAATTCATCTTTGAGTACCGATCCTGATAAGCCTACACAAATTACAAATGACAATATCAATACCTTTGCACTGGGAATAATGAGCAACAAAGATTTAACCGGTAAAAATCCCCCCATACATGTCCATTACGAAATTACAACATTTTATACACCCACTGTTCAAAAATATCAAAAGATCGATCCGGAAGCATTCTGGGATAATTATCCTACTGACCCGATAAAAGGATTCTTTACACTTACAGGAACTTATAAACAAGGCAATCAATTTTTCGGAACAACAAAGAAAGAAATACTGAGAGGCGAGGGAGATCATTCAAGTTATGACATCGTAGACGGCGGGAGAATATTAAATGATAATTCTGATAATGACACCTTATCCGGCGGCGGCGGGTCGGATATTATCGATGGCGGCAGTGGCAATGACAAGCTGTTTGGCGGCAATGAATACGAGATAGGTAAATATTATTCTATCGTAGATGGAAAATTGAATTTAGAGGCGTCACAAGACACAGACGAATCAGCCGACACACTAATCGGCGGCATGGGCGAGGATTATCTATCTGGCGGCAAGGGCAATGACGTACTGTACGGAGGAGAGGCAAC
>JBBIHZ010000161.1:0-4854 GCA_037446735.1 Deltaproteobacteria bacterium | reverse complement strand
CGCGGAAGGTTTGACTTCCAGCGGCGCATTTTTGTTAAATCCCTGCTCCGGGAACGGATAAATCAAGCGCGCGGTTGCCAGTTCCCAGGGATAGATTACTTTCACTTCCCCACCCTGCCATTGCATCAGCTTAGGGTTTGCTTTGGCCTGATATTTCACGCCCAACCCTCTGGAGAAGGTGAATGTGTCACCCAACGGTGATTCATAACTTATCGCCTCCAGGCTTTTTACCAGGGCTTCCTTTTCCAAAGTTCCCGCGCTTTTTATCGCGTTGGCGACAATCATGATGTTTGTATAACCCAAAGGACCAAAATATGTTCTGGGCGTATCATTAAACTCCTGATTAAAAGCGTTGATGTATTCCAGGCATGCTTTGTTTCTCATTTTCAGCGATTCATGCCAAAACGCATAGAACATGATTCCTTCAGCGCCCATCTGCTTGCCGAAATCCGCGGGCCAGCTAATGGTCTTTGCCAGAAATATCGGCGGTATCAGACCGCTGTTTCTGGCATCTTCCAAAACAGGAACCGCGTCTTGTTCAGAACCTTCCCAAATAAAAATGTCCGGCTCAAAACGCCGCGCGTTTCTCAGAGCCGTTTTTATATCAGCCGTGCCGGAGGCAGTGCTATAAATTTCTCCCTGCATTACATTCAAATAGGCGCGGGCGACGGGGCTGGCGACGGTGAAAATATCCGAACCAAAAGGATCCTCTTTATAGGCGGCAAATATTTTTTTCCTTTTTACCTGCGGATATTTTTGCACTATTTCCCGCCATATCTTTTCGTAGTAAGCGCCTAGTTCATAATCCCAGGCATGAAGATGGAAAAACCAGTCCTGCCCTCCCATGGCCTGCTCCACTTTAGCCGATGACGCGCCGGTCCATACTGTTATTTTGGTGTATTTTTTTAGCGGGGCAATTGCCTCCATCGTTGTGGCATTATCAACACCGCCGACAATCACATCCACCTTATCCGCGTTGACCAGCTTTTCCACTGCCGCCGCGGCTTTATCCGGCTTACTTTCATCGTCAACCAGTATAAGTTCGACCTGTCTGCCCAGCAAACCACCGGCAGCGTTAAGCTGTTTTACCGCAAGCTGCATGGAACGGGATGCGTCTTTACCGGTAACTTCCGCCAAAGGCAAAACAGCGCCTATTTTAATTGTATCGGCGGCCGTCGCATCTTTCAGAGCGCCCGGGGCAACGAAAAAACTCACCACAACAGCCGTCAATATCAAAAAAGTTGTTTTTCTCATTAATAAATCCTCCTCACAAAATTTTAATACGCAAAATGAAGAAACATATCAAATAGTTGCAAAGCTATAAGCAACTTGAAAAATTAACCCCTGTTAATAAAAGCAGTCTTCGGAATGTTATTTGCCCTGTTTATTAAAGGCAACATGATTGGCTTTTTGACGACAAAGTGCGCGTTTAAACGGGACATGAAAGCACTTCCTCTTTTCATTTACCAAGCGTAAGGAATGTAACTTAATTAAGTGATTTTATTATACAGAAATCCGTTTTCCTGTCAAGACATATAAAGGAAGCACACCGGAGAAGCACGTCCATATTTTAATAATTTTCCCTCTTTTAAGCATTAAATGATTGGTTTTTAAACTCGACTTAATAAATCAGCTTTTTATATTACCAAAAAATTGATAATTGTCTCTGCCTTTTGACTTGGCCCGATACATAGCCATATCGGCATTTTTCAACATTTCACCGATATTTTGGCAATCATCAGGATAGATTACAATGCCCATGCTGGCACTTGAGTTAACGCGGCCGCCGGCAAGAAACAAGGGCTGCTTTACGGTGTTTATTATTTTGTCCGCCAAGACAATTACATCGTCTACCTGCCTTATTTCCGGCAGCAATATCACAAATTCGTCTCCACCGATACAGGCAATGGTGTCGTTTTGCCGCAAGAGTGCGTTTAGGCGAACGCCTATTTCATTGAGCAATTTATCGCCTTCCATGTGCCCCATATTGTCATTGATTTTTTTAAAGTGATCCAAGTCAAGCAGCATGACGGCCAGTTTATTATTGGCGCGCTTTGCCTGGGCCAGGGCAACTTCCAGGCGATCCATCAGCAGGGCCCGGTTGGGCAATCCGGTTAAAGGATCGTGTGTCGCCTTGTAATCAAGCATTTTTTCTATTTTTTTGCGCTCGGTTATGTCATGTCCCACCACGCGAAGGCCAAAAATCTTACCTGCTTCGTCTCTTTTCGGCAAAATGGAAAATTCAGCGTAAGTTATTTTCCCATGCTGCCCAGCAAACTCCTGAGGAAAATTTCTCATTGTTTCGCCTGTGTCGCAGGCATGATTGCATATCTTATAGAAATCTTCCGCGTCTTCCTGCCTGATAAATTCCCGCAAATTATGCCCAATTAACCTGGCGCGCGGATGCCCTAAATAGCGTATGAATGCGTCGTTGGAAAAAATTATATTGCCTTTGATATCTGTTTCAAAATACCATTCCTCTATTTCATCCATTACGGTTCGGTATCGTTCTTCCGATTGCCGCAACTCCTCTTCCATAAGTTTACGCCTGGTAACATCACGCCCAATACCACGAAAACCAATAACTTTTCCTTTTTCATTGTACAAAGGAAATCCCGTGAGCTCGGCAAAAGCAGTTGTTCCGTCTTTGTGAATAACTCTGTAGGAAATGTTTTTTTGCGGCTTACCCGTCATGTATATCTTTCTAAACGCGTCATAAAGTATTTGTTTATCTTCCTGATGCATGTGAATATGAAAATTTTTCCCCAAAAGTTCTTCTCTGGAATAACCTATATGACGGCAGCTTGCGTCATTGACAAAAGTGAAATTACCGGCAATATCAACTTCGTAATAAGCATCTTCCATCTCCTCAAGAATTGTTCGATATTTTCCCTCGGATTGCCTTAGTGCTTCTTCAATAAGCTTTCGTTCGGTAACATCCCTGGTAATGCCTCTGAAACCAATATAATTTCCTTTTGCGTCCTTTATCAATGAAGCTGATACTTCAACCTGCCTCCTTGTTCCATCCGGCCGGATTATTTCATAATCAAATATTTTTCCGGCTTCTCCCGTTTTAAAAACGCTATTAAACGTCTTGAAAATTTTTTTTGCGTTTTCTTCATCCGAATATCTCCGGAAATTCATGCCCATTAACTCCCCGGCGGAATATCCGTGTATTTCGCAGAGCTTATCATTGAGAAACGTGAAATTGCCGGCCAGGTCAACTTCAAAATAACCGTCGTAAATAGTTTCAATTATATTTGCGGTTTTTTCTTTCGGGCTTTTTATGCCGCGCGGGAAAGGATGATTCTTGCTTCTTACGTTTTTAGCGGGCTTTTTTGAGGTGATATTTTTTGCATCTTTCTTCATAAATTCATTTTTTCGTGAGCGCATTTATTTTATTCACCTGTTGCCCTTCTCTGGCATGTCTGAAAACTTATGAATGTAATTATACAATATGTTAATTATTTTGATAAGTTACTTTTTTAATCAAGAAAGGGATGTTAGAAAATATCAACCAGGAGCTTTTTAATAATATATTAAATGGGAAAAAACTACGGTTTGAGTAATCGGTACGGACAACAAACCGGCTTTCACAAATTCCGGTTTATGGCAAGCTTTTGGCAGATTTTTCTTGCTTTTTGCTGCAGCGCGGCGACCTGATCACGCACCTGCACAACCAACTTGTTGAGCGACTTAAGATCATAGCAGGATGTGGGCACCAGTTCACCCACGGCGATAACAACAGGACCCCTTTTGCGGAAGACAAAGCCGGGGGGCAGAATATCGCTGGTACCCGCGATAGCCACGGGAAGGATGGGCAGTTTCGCCTTCATCGCCAGGGCAAATCCGCCTCTTTTAAAGGGAAGCAGGTTGCCGTCGCGCGATCTGTGCCCTTCCGGAAAAATGAAAAAATATTTTTCCTTGTTTTTGATTTTCGCGATGGTTTTTTCAATGTTTTTCAGCGCCCTGCTGCCTTTTTCACGGTTGATGAAAACCTGGTCGGTGGCCCACAGCGCCTGGCCAAACAGCGGAAAATAGGCGAGCGTGTGTTTGGCAAAAAACCTCAGCGGCGATTTATCCGAAAGATAAGTCATGAGCGGCGGATCAAGCTGGCTTTCATGATTGGCCATGAAAACCGCGCTGGAAATTTTTTCGAGCTTTTCCTTGCCGTCGATAAAAACCTGAGTCACGCCGGCGCACCACATCAGCCCCTTGGCCCAGTAGCTGGCCACAGGCCACCAGATTACACCTTTTTTATCCCACAGCAGCGCCGCCAGCAGACAGATAACACTCAGCACAGGAGTAATGATAAACGTATACAGATTGGTAAAAACAGTCCGCCAAAACATTTTGCTATTCTTTTGCCTTCAGATTTTTCTGCAGATATTTTTTGAAAGCATGGTAATTTTTTGTCATCTGCTTCGCCGCGCCGCTGCGCCGGTCGACATCTTTCAAGCTCTGCGGAGCGTCAATTTCCAGACCAAGCAGTTTTTTAATCTCTTCCGGAAATTTCGCCGGATGCGCCGTTTCCAGGCAAACGGATAACCTCTTATCGGCGCTTTTTTGCCAATAAGATTCCAACCCCGCCCATCCTACCGCGCCGTGCTGCTCCAGAATTACTCCATAGCGTTTATACACATCCTTTATTGTTCTTCTGGTCAAATCATCAGACACGCTGACGGAATAAATATATCTGCGTATTTCCTCTATGTCCGGCTGGCGATGCACAAAACCCACCCGATCTACGGTACCGCCGTAAAGTTCAAAAAACCGCGCCAGATTGCTCGGATGGCCGACATTCATGGCGTTGGAGATACAGTCGCGCGAAGGCGAAACTTTCTGATATTTTCC
>JBBIHZ010000160.1:0-4862 GCA_037446735.1 Deltaproteobacteria bacterium | reverse complement strand
CCGAACTTCTTCGGCTGCATCGAGAATGTCGCCTCCGTGGCGGATGACGTTCACGCCGGGGGCGCTCTTTTGATTTCCGGATTTACCGAAGGCGCGTCCCTGGGCGTTCTCAAGCCCGCCGGCCTCTGCGGCGCGGATTTTGTCGTGGGCGAAGGTCAGAGCTTCGGCAATCCCCTGAGCTACGGAGGTCCGTATCTGGGCATTTTTGCCGCCAGGGAAAAATACCTGCGGCGCATTCCCGGGAGATTGGCCGGAGCAACCGTCGATAGAAACGGCCGGCGCGGTTTTGTGCTCACGCTGCAGACGCGCGAGCAGCATATCCGCCGGGAAAAAGCCACCTCCAACATCTGCTCCAACGAAGCGCTGTGCGCGCTGGCGGCGGGAATTTATTTGGCGGCGCTGGGAAAGAACCTGCGCAAACTGGCCCTACTCAACGTCCACAAAACACAATATTTTAAAGAAAAGATCTGCTCCCTGCCGGGATGGAGAACAATTTTTACCGCGCCTGTTTTTAATGAATTTGTCGTCACCTGTCCTGACGCGCGCCGGGCGAACGAAAAATTGCGCCAGGAGGGAATTATCGGCGGCTATGAGCTGCAAAATGATTACCCGGAGCTGGAAAATTCAATTATTTTCTGCGTGACGGAACTTATTGCCAAAGAAGACATGGATCGCGTTGTGAAAATTCTGAGCTGAAAAGGACTAATTTCATGGAACTAATTTTTGAAATAAGCAAATCCGGCCGCGCGGCGGCGGACATCCCGCAAAGCGATGTCCCCGAAAAAAATATTGACGCAATAATCGATGCCCGCTATCTGCGCGAGGATCTGGATTTGCCGGAAGTCGCCGAGATCGACCTCGTGCGGCATTATACCAATCTATCAAGAAGAAACTTCGGCGTGGATCTGGGATTTTATCCGCTGGGCTCCTGCACCATGAAATACAATCCCAAAATCAACGAAACACTTGCCGCCTTTCCGGAGTTCACGGGGCTTCACCCTTATGCTCCGGAAAGCTTCGCGCAGGGCAATCTTCAGTTGATGTTTTCCCTGCAGCAGATACTCAAAAACATTTTCGGCATGGCCGAATTCACCCTGCAGCCGGCGGCAGGCGCGCATGGGGAGCTGACCGGCGTGATGATGATCAAAAAATATTTCGAGCGCCACGGCGAAAAGCGCGGCGTCGTGCTGATTCCCGATACAGCGCACGGCACGAATCCGGCCTCCGGCGCGCTGTGCGGATTTGAAACCGTGACGTTGCGTTCGAATGCCGAGGGCGGCGTTGACCTCGGCCACCTGAAAGAACTGATGAATGAAAACGTGGCGGCGCTGATGCTTACCAACCCGAACACACTTGGTCTCTTTGAGCGCAACATCGAAAAAGTCGCGCAGATTGTGCACGAAAAAGGGGGTCTTCTTTACGGCGACGGCGCGAACGCCAACGCGTTTTTGGGCAAGACGCGTCCGGGCGATCTGGGCTTTGACGTCATTCAGCTTAATCTGCATAAAACCTTTTCAACGCCGCACGGCGGCGGCGGCCCCGGCAGCGGCCCGGTGGGCGTAGGGGCAAAACTGGTCGATTTCCTGCCTGCCCCCCGCATTATCAAAGACGCCGAAATTTATAAATTATCGGAAAACTTCCCCCACAGCATCGGGCGCGTGCGCGCCTTTTACGGCAATTTTAATGTCATTGTGAAGGCATATACCTATATCCGGTCTCTGGGCGAGACAGGCTTAATCCGCGCCGCGGAAATGGCGGTGCTCAACGCCAATTATATCAAGGAAAAACTAAAATCGCACTTCGAACTTCCCTATGATCGCATGTGCATGCACGAATGCGTCTTTTCCGGGAAAAGACAGGTCGCCGAAAACAGCGTTCATACCATAGATATCGCCAAGCGGCTGATTGATTTCGGTTATCATCCGCCGACCGTTTATTTCCCGCTGATCGTGCCGGAAGCGATAATGATTGAACCGACGGAAACAGAAAGCGTCGAGACCCTTGACAGCTTCTGCGAGGCGATGATCGCCATCGCGCGCGAAGCTAAAGAAAACCCGCAGCGTCTTAAAGACGCGCCGCTTTCCACGCCGGTGGGCCGCCTGGACGAAGTACTCGCGGCGCGCAAACCGGATGTAACCTGGAAAAAAACCTGAAATGAAAATACCGTCAGGCCAGCCATATCTGCGCAAACCAATCTGGCTGAAAGTGCCCCCTCCCTACGCGCGGCACAGCCACGGCATCCGCGCGACGTTGGCCGGTCTTCAACTGCACACTATCTGCCAGGAAGCCGCCTGCCCCAACATCACCGAATGTTTCGCCAGCGGCACCGCAACTTTTTTGATCATGGGCAATATCTGCACCCGCCACTGCCTTTACTGCAACGTCGCGCACGGCGAGCCAAAAGCCCTGGAGCGGCAGGAAAGCGGGCGTCTGGCCGAAGCCGTACGGGACATGAACCTGAAGTACGCGGTCATCACGTCCGTCACGCGCGATGATCTGCCTGACGGCGGAGCGGGTTTTTTTGCCGAATGCATCAACCGACTGCGCAGGGAAAACCCGGAAATCAAAACAGAAGTGCTAATTCCCGATTTTCAGGGAAATGAAGCGGCGCTTGACGAAGTAATCAGTGCCGCACCTGACGTGATTAACCACAACATGGAATTAGGCAAGTCAATGTTTGCGCGTCTCCGGCCTCAGGGAGATTACGCGCTGTCGCTGAACATTTTACGCCACGTTTCCCGGAGGGGCGTCATTGCCAAAAGCGGCTTCATGTTGGGCTTTGGCGAGACTAATGATGATATTCTAAGCCTCATGGATGATCTGGCTTCCACGGGCTGCGCGCGCTTAACCATCGGACAATATCAGCAACCGTCGCTAAAACATTGGCCGGTTGCCAAATATTATCACCCGGAAGAGTTTGTCGAACTAAAAGAAATCGCTTATCAAAAAGGCTTCCAGCATGTAGAATCAGGGCCATTGGTGCGCAGTTCATATCGTGCGTCCTGTGAGGTGTAAGCATGCCCGAAGAATACGATTTGATTGTTATCGGAGGAGGACCAGGCGGAGTGGCGGCCGCGCAGAAAGCGGCGAAGCTCGGCAAAAAAGCGCTGGTTATCGAGAACGCCGGATGGGGCGGCACCTGCGCCAATCGCGGCTGCGTCCCGACCAAGGCGCTGCTGACATGCAGCAAACACTGGGCGGATTTAAAAAAACTGAAGCGGCTGGGCATCAATGTCCCGGAGGCGGGGCTGGATTTCTCCGCGATAAAAAAGCATCAACAACAGGCGGTAAAGATAGCGGCGCTGGGAGCGCATAAAACACTTGCCGACGCGCAGGCGGAAACAAAATTCGGCACCGGAGAAATTATTTCACCGCGGGAAGTGCAATATAAAGACGCCGAAGGCAACACCAGAACATTCACCACAAAGAATATCATCATCGCCTGGGGAGCAAAGCCGCAGTTACTGCCCCAAATACAGTTGTCCGAAAGAATAGTGACTTCGGACGGACTGCTTAACATGGAAAAACTTCCGGAGAGCATTGTTATCGTGGGGGCAAGCGTAATCGGCGTGGAATTCGCGACTTTCTTTGCCGAATTGGGCGTAAAAGTAACCCTCATTGAACTGCTGGATAGAATTTTACCCTACGAAGACCGGGAGGCGGCTGCGCTGCTGCGGCATGAACTGGAGCGCCTGGGCGTAAGCATCCATACCGCGACAAAACTGGAAACGCTGCAGGACACCGGAAGCGGGATTCTGGCTAAGGCGCAAAGCGCCGGCGGACAGCCGGAAATAACCGCCGACTGCGCGCTTATGTGCACCGGCCGGCGGCCCCTGCTTAACGAAGATGAATTGAATAGGCTGAAAATCGAATATACAAAAGCAGGAATAAAAATTGATAAAAACATGATGACCAACATCGCCGGGATCTATGCGGTGGGAGATGTCACCGGCGGCCTGATGCTGGCGCATCGCGCGGCACTGCAGGGTGAAATTGCCGCGAATGTAATCTGCGGCAATGAAACGATGGGTTACAATGAAAAATTTATTCCGGTGATTGTCTACAGCCATCCGCAAATCGCGCGTGTCGGCGACATTCAGGAAAGCGCCGGCGTAAAGGCGCGGAAATCCGAATACGCAGCCAACATCATCGCCCGCATGGAGCTGATTACGAGCGGTTTTGTTAAAGCTTTTTTCCGGGAAGGCAAAATAATCGGCGCGACCATCGCCGGCGAAAACGCCGCCGAGCTAATCGCATCTCTGACGCTGGCCGTTTCCCAGGAAATGACTCAAAGCCAACTGCGCCAATGGGTTTTCGCGCACCCGACGCAAAGTGAAATATTTGCCGCGCTGTTCAGCGGCTGATTTTCCCGCGTTTTTTATCGACCAGGGCCAGTTCTTTGATCAGTTGCCTGATGCGCCAGAGTTTTTCCTTTTCGGAAATATTTTCGTTTTCCATCTGAGCGCATTTCGCGCTCAATTGAGCGCACTTTTCAATCCACTCATGGGAATGCAAATCCAGCCTGCGTCGCTCTCGCAATTTCTGATTTTCCAAAACAGGTTCCGCATCGGTCTTTTGCGGGCGCGGCTTTTTGCGCCTCTCGGGACGCATCATATCCGCAAGTAATTGCTTTATGCGCCACCACTTCTCAGGCGCGGGAATGTCCTTTGCTTCGATTTCGGAGACCTTGCTCAAGGCATCACGGCACTTTTCTTCCCATTGCCTGGAAAATAAATCTATCAGATCGATTTTTTGCGGCATACTAGTTCTCCTTCGGGAGCGTTGCGGATAATGCCTCTTTATTCCTGCGCGAATTTAAAATATTATAAAATGCGTCAATTTATAACGCAACTTTTATTCTA
>JBBIHZ010000159.1:0-4868 GCA_037446735.1 Deltaproteobacteria bacterium | reverse complement strand
AAGAACGGCCGGATGAAAAAATGATTTTTATCCATTTCATCCGGCCGTTCTTTTAAGACAAAAATTATGTTCAAACTATCCGGTTATCTTTCAAATCGCTTACCCCAGGGAATTATTCCCGCGGCGACCTTTGCCTTCTCTTCATATTGCTTGAGCGGCGATTCCGCCAGAATCATCATCTTCTGCGCCGCCATCGAACCTTCCGCGTGCACGGTGGTAACTTCATGAAACGCCGATTCATGCGAACAGACATGGCGCATCGTCTCGTGAATCATTTTTAATCTGTCCAGCGTGCTGTATTTTTCCGAACCACCCAGATAATGTTCGAGGTAATCGTGAATATCTGGATTCTCCCAATCCTTCTTATCCGGCGCGGTCGCGATAATACCACCGCCGATATCCTGAACGAGCTTGATGAATTCGTGATACTTGCTGGCAAAATGCAATTTGGCCATATTGCAGATAAGCGGACTAGGCACGGCGATATCTCCATACATCACCGGACTGGCCGCCGCGGCGTTGGTCAGCGCGCGCAATGTTTCCACGTACGCGGCGATGTCGGCAAGCTTATCTCGGATGTGGCCGACCTTATCAAGCCCGTTGTATTTGGCCATGGCCACGGCGCAGCCGGCCATCACTTCCACCGCGGGAACTTTGTAACTGATCGCCGTGAAACGATGGAAGGTGGCAAAGGTGTATGCCAGAAGCATCGAATACTGCCACTCTCCGCACATAAACACCCTATCCCAAGGAACAAAAACATTGTCAAAAACAATCATTGCTTCGGTCAACTCACGCACTGGACGGTCCGCGTGAAATTCATTGTCGGTCCAGGCGCCGCGCCCGCCACGGCAGATGAAGGTGATTCCTTTGGTATTGGCCGGTATGGCAAAACTAACGGCGTAATCCGCCTCGTTTTCCCGCATCTGCCGGGTGGGCACCACTAGGATTTCATTGGCCGCCGGCGCGCTGGTGATGTGAATCTTGGCGCCCTTGACGAAAATGCCTTCCTTATTTTTATCCACTACGTGCAGGTAATAATCAGGATGTTTCTGCTGAGCGGGCTCCTTGCCGCGGTCTCCTTTCACGCAGGTTACCGCGCCGCAGGTATGCAAATCGTTTTTACGCAGATGTTCCAGAAAATTGAGCGCGTTTTCCTGATACTGCTTTTTTCCCATTTGCCCGGCAACGACAAAAGCGGCATTGAGGCAATCGGTGCCGATATCCCGGCCAAAAGGCAAGCCGCCGATAACTTCAATCGAGCGCTGGATCATTTTCGTGCGGTTGGCCAAATCCTCCCTGTTGGCGGGCGTGATAAAATAACGGTTGATTGGCTCTCCGGTTTTCGGATGCGGCGCCACAAAAAGATCCCGGACAGACGGATCTTTGGATGCCGTCAATTCATAACCTCCGGCAATCGTATCCACGGTGATCCCGAGAATCCGGTGTTTGGTGATATCCTCGACCTTCTCGCCGCGGATATAAACGCGCCGGCCGTCGCGCAGACTTTGTTTGTATTCCTCCACGCTGCGAATAGCCATAAATTTCTCCTTCCTCTATATTTATTTTTGCAGCATTGTCTTAAGCCATTTTCCTGAGTTCCTTTTTCAGCACCTTACCCACCAGGCTCTTCGGCAGCGCGTCCATAAATACTACTTCTTTAGGCGCCAAAAAAGTGGTCAGCTTGCCTTTGCAGTATTCGATAATTTCCTCCGCGGTCGCCTTCTGGCCGGGATTCAAAACAGCAAAAGCTTTGATGTTTTCTCCGAAAATATCATCTTTCATTCCCACCACCGCCGCTTCTGATATTTTGGGATGCGCGAATAATACCTCTTCCACTGTCCGCGGGGATATGTTTTCCCCGCCTTTGATGATTAAATCTTTCTTGCGGTCGGTGATCCAGAAATAGCCGTCCTCGTCTTCATAGCCGACATCGCCGGTATACAGCCAGCCGTCGCGCAGCGCCTCTGCCGTCTCCTCGGGCTTGTTCCAGTATCCCTTCATCAACTGCGGCCCGCGAATGACAATTTCTCCCTGCTCGCCGCGGGGAAGGAGTTTCCCGTCGTCGTCCATTATTTTCATTTCCGTCCCCTTCATCGGAATGCCGATGGAGCCGACTTTCTTCAGGCCGTGAATCGGATTGGTGGCGTTATTCGCGCCCGCTTCCGTGAGCCCCCACCCTTCGCATATTTCGCCGCCGTAAACCTCCTTGAACTTTTTCCAGGTCTCCAAAGCCAGCGGCGCCGAACCGCATATCCAGTACTTCATGGAGCTGAGGTCATATTTTTTCGGTTCCGGATATAAAAGAAGGTAAACGTACATCGTGGGAACGGCAACCAAAATGTTGGCCTTATATTTGGCGATTGAAGAAAGAATCAATTCCAGGTCAAAGCTGTCCAGCAAGACAGTGGTCGCTGTGCGGAACATGCCGTTGTTGATTGTGGCGATGCCGAAAGAATGACAGAGCGGCAACACGCTGACGTTGGTCATGCCGTCCGGAAAAGGCATGCTGTCAAACTGCATCTTGGCGTTGGCGTAAAGCGAATGATGCGAATGCATGACCCCCTTGGAATTACCCGTGGTGCCGGCGGTGTAAATGAGAGCGGCAAGCTCATCCTCTTTCATGTCGGCGAAGGAATGGTCTTCATCTTCCGCCGCGATCAGGTCATGATAAGCGAGTGTGCCTTCCGGAACTTCTTTGTCCACCAGGATAACTGTTTTCACCTCGGGAGCTTTGGCCTGTGCCGTGCGCACCCTGGGAAGAAAAGCCACACTGCTGATCACCAATTCGGCGCTAGAGTCTTTGTAAATATAAGCTATCTCATCATCGTTCATCAGATAGTTGATTGGCACAATGACCGCGCCCATTCTCCAGCAGGCGCCAAAAGTCTCAAGTACTTCCGGGCAATTCGGCGTCTGAATAATGACCCGGCCTCCTCTTTTTACTCCCAGCTTCTTGAGCGCGCTGGTCAGCCTGCGGGAGTTTTTCTGCAGTTCGAAGTTGGTCATTACGCGTTCGCCTTCACCCTGAACTTTTTTCTCGCGAAACTCGGCAAGATTCATAATAACCTCCTCACGTTTATTATATTCGTAACTTCCTTTCTTTTTGGTTTTTCAGCGCGCCGTGACGCCGCCGTCTACAGTAACTATTGTGCCGGTGATATACCGCGCGCAGTCCGAGGCAAGAAAGGTAACCAGATTGGCCACATCGGATGGCTCCCCCGGCGGCGGCTCCTTAGGCAAAAATTCCTTCCAACACGTTTCATCATTGAATTTCTTCCGCGCCAAACTTTTGAGCAATGTTTCGAGTCTTGCCGTTTTGATCAGGCCGGGATTGACCCCGACCACACGGATGCCGTCATTGAAACTGCGCGCGCCCAACGCTCTGGTAAAAGCCATGAGCGCGGCGTTCGCCGCGCCTCCGGCGATATAATCTTTTCCGGGCCTTTCTCCCGCTGCGCCGATAATATTAATGATCACGCCGCTTCGACGTTCTTTCATCTGCGGGTAAACGGCGCGGCACAAATTAATGTAGCCGAATACTTTCAAATCCCACGCTTCACGCCAGTTACTCTCTTCAATCTGCCATAAATCGCCGCGTGGAATCGCGCCGGCATTATTGATGAGAATTTCTATCTGTGGACAAGCCAGCGCCAGCGAGCGGGCATCGGCGCCGCGGCTTAAATCAACGGGATAAACGCTGACCGGCACATCATATTCCGCCTCCAGCTGCTGCTTGGCCAGTTGCAGATCTTCTTCTGAACGCGCCGCCAGATGCAGGGCGCACCCTTCCGCCGCAAGGAATTCGGCGCAGGCACGGCCGATGCCCCGTGACGCGCCGGTAATCAAAGCTATTTTACCCCTCAACTTTAGATCCATGCGACTAATCCTCTTCCATCTCTATCTGCAGCGTCTCCAGAATACGGCAAACCATGCCGTAGTAGGCAATGGTTATCGTCAGTTCCACCACCGCTTCCTCGCTGAAATATTTTCGGACATCTTTGAATGTTTCGTCCGAGACGCGGATATTCATCATCTCTTCATCAGTGTAAGCCAGAACCGCTTTTTCCATATCGCTGAATTCTATTGATCTTCTCCAATCCGGCAACGCCTCAATCTGCGCCTGGCGCATGCCCGCGCGCAAAGCAATGGGCACATGCTGCGTCCACTCATATTTGGCTTTGTTGATTGAACCCACCCTTAAAATGGCCAGCTCCCGCAGATTAGGAGACAAAACACCCTGAAAAAGAATCGCGTTACCCAATTGCAGAAATCTCCTGCCGATTTGTGGGCAGTGAGCCATTATTTTAAAAAGATTTAACACGCGGCCGCCGTTTTTTGCTATGCGTTCAAATGTTTCGTTTAATTCGGAAGAAATGTTTTTTTGATCAGGAAAACTTACCCGCGCCAAGACACACCTCTTTTTTTCTAATAAAACTAACTTTATTGATCACTGTGTTTAGTCCGGCAGGAACTCCAGCGCATGCCGGATTCGCCGGATTTCACCTCGCATCCGCGGGGTTTCACCCTGCAGACGCAGGGTTTCGCCTTCGGCCATTGGTCTCATACCTTCAGCCTTATATCCTATCCGATCCGCGCGCTCTGGCCACCATCCACCGGCAGCAAAGCACCTGTTATAAACTTGGCTTCATCGGAGGCCAGAAATAGCGCGGCGTAAGCCGTGTCCCATCCCGTGCCCATGCCACCTTTGAGCGGCACCAGGTTGCTGCGCTCTTTAATCAAATCTTCCTTAGCCATCCCGCGGATACGGGAAATTCCTTCAATCGCCATGGGTGTGTTCATAAAGCCCGGCATGATGGTATTGGCGCGAATTCCCTTCGGGGCATACATAAAAGCGATGGCATGAG
>JBBIHZ010000158.1:0-4929 GCA_037446735.1 Deltaproteobacteria bacterium | reverse complement strand
CGCAGGCAAGCTGCGGATTATATTTTTTAATTTGTTTTGCCAACAATTTGATATTCTCGCCGGCCACAAGCGCGCTGACACGAAATTTATCCGGATTCATACGCACGACATCAAGCGTGCTTTGCCCGATTGAGCCGGTAGAGCCGAGAATTGCTATTTTTTTCATTATGCAATCACGAACATATAATAATAATAAACGAAAGGAGCGATAAACAACAGACAATCCATTCTATCCAACAATCCCCCGTGACCGGGAAGCAGGGAACTCGCGTCTTTCTGGCCGTAATTCCTTTTAATGGCGGACTCGCAAAGATCGCCCAACTGTCCGATGACGCTGCCAAAAAAAGCCAAAAAACATGATGCGCGGGTAGCTGGGGCATGAAAAAATATACATAAATTAGGCACGCTAAAATACTGCCGCAAACCAAGGCAATCGTTCCTTCCACTGTTTTTCCCGGACTGACTAAAGCGAGCAGCTTTTTTTTGCCGAAATATTTTCCGACGTAGAGCGCAGCCGTATCACCGATCAGCGCCAGCACCAGGACAAACATAACCCACCACTCCCCATCCGGCAATTTTCGCAATAAGATAAAATGCGACATCAAAAAGGGAATATAAATTATGCCGAATATAACCTTGGCGATTTTAACAATATCAAAATTTTCTTCTTTTACCTGCCAAAGAAACATGATGAATACTATCATTACACAGGAAGCTAATATGGCTACTATAAGCTGGTTGTCACCAAATAAAAAGACCAGCGGTATGACAAACGCGAATATAAAGGTTTGCGCCTTCTCTTTGAGAAAACCACGGCCAAAGACGATATTGTTATATTCCCACATGCCACCGATGATGATAGCAATAATGACCGCCCCTAGGATTTCTGCCGAAGTGTAAAAAATTATAAAAAGAATCGCGACAATCAAAATAATACCGGTGATCCATCTTTTCACAAGAGAATTATCCATGAATTTGCATTAACCTTTTATGATATTTTTATCTGTTCGCTTGTCAAACCAAAGCGTCTTTCTCGCCTCCGGTAACTTGCAATCGCCTTCAGAAGATGTTCTTTATTGAAATCCGGCCAGAGAACGCCGGTAAAATAAAGTTCGGTATACGCAATCTGCCACAACAAAAAATTACTGACGCGATATTCCCCTCCCGTACGAATCAACAAATCAGGATCAGGCATTTCCGCCGTGTACAGATAACTGTTAAAAATATCTTTGTTTATATCCTCTGCTCTAATTTTCTTTGCTTCAATAGCGTGAATAATTTTTTTTGCCGCCTGCACAATTTCGTCACGACTGCCGTAACTGATGGCGATATTGACGTTTAATTTATCATTATTTCTTGTTAGTTTTATCGCTCTTTCTATTTTATCTCTTATTTTATCATTAATTAATCCCAAATCCCCAACTGTGGTCAGGCGGATGCCCTGTTCATGAAGTTTATTTGTTTCCTTATCGAGATATTCCTCGAGTAAAACCATCAATGCTTTGACCTCTTCTTCGGGTCGGCTCCAGTTTTCCATGGAAAACGCAAAAAGCGTCAGATATTTGATTCCCAGCTGGAGAGAAGCCTTTACTGTCGCTCGTACGGCCTGCACTCCTTTTTTATGCCCTCTGATACGTCCCATTGTATGTTTTTTCGCCCAGCGGCCGTTTCCGTCCATTATAATTGCTATATGCTGAGGCAAATCATCAAATCTGACTTTTTCCATTACGGGCCTTATTCAAGATATATTTTCATTATAAATCGGATAGCTTTCTCTCGCCACAAAAAACAAAAGGGGAGTTTACGACTCCCCTCTTATCATTTTACTTCGTGCCATTTTTCTATAGTTCCATGATTTCTTTTTCTTTAGCAACGGATATTTTATCCATTTTCTCAATGTTTTTGTCCGTCAGCTTCTGCACTTCTTCCTGCGCGCCGTAGAGTTCATCTTCAGTCATTTTGTTGTCTTTTTTCAGATTTTTTAATTCTTCATTCGCGTCACGACGCGCGTTGCGCAGCTTGATCTTCCCTTCTTCCGTCATTTTTTTTACTACCTTAACCAGTTCCTTGCGCCTTTCTTCCGTTAATTGCGGGATGGACAAACGGATTACTTTGCCGTCGTTTGCCGGCATCAACCCCAAATCTGATTTCTGGATTGCTTTCTCAATCGCGCCAATAACCGACGCGTCCCAGGGCGCAATAACTATCAAGCGGCTTTCCGGAATCGAAATTGTCGCCACCTGATTTATGGGCGTGGGCGTTCCGTAATAATCTACTTTAATCCCGTCGAGCAGAGAAACGGATGCTCTGCCTGTTCTGACCCTTCCCAGTGATTTTTCCATGGCGGCAATTGTTTTTTCCATATCTCTTTTCAGATTTTCGAAAATTTTCTCCTTCATCTTATTCCCCCACGTATGTGCCAATTTTTTTACCGCTAATTGCGGAGCTGATGTTGCCCTTTTTCTGCATATTAAAGACAATGATCGGCAGTAAATTGTCGCGGCACAGTGATATAGCCGTTGCATCCATTACTTTAAGGTTTTTCGATAATACATCGATATAACTTATTTTTTGATACATTTTTGCCCTGCTGTTTTTTACAGGGTCGCTGTCATAAACTCCTTCGACCTTTGTTGCCTTCATGATAACGTCAGCGCGAATTTCGAGCGCTCTGAGCGCGGCTGCGGTGTCTGTTGTAAAATAAGGATTACCCGTGCCGCCTGCAAAAATAACTATCCTTCCTTTCTCCAAATGGCGTACCGCCCGTCTCTGAATAAAGGGTTCGGCTATTTCGTGCATGGAAATTGCCGTCTGTACTCTGGTGACTAATCCCTGCGCTTCAAGCGCACTTTGGAGCGCCAAACTGTTAATTACGGTGGCCAGCATGCCCATATAATCGGCGGATGTCCGGTCAATGTCGCGGGAATTTCCTTCCATTCCCCGGAAGATATTGCCGCCGCCGACAACGATCCCGATCTGCGCCTTGAGATTGCTGACCGATTTTATTTCCCGCGCGATAAAATTTGCCGCTTCCGGATCAATGCCAAACTGTTTCTTGCCCAAAAGAGCTTCGCCGCTGAGTTTCAGCAGTATGCGCCTGTAAGCAATTTTTCCTTTTTTCGGGGACATCTTTATTTTTTGATATCCTCTCCCAGCTGGAATCTGGCAAATCTGCGGATAATAATGTTTTCGCCGGTTTTGGCTATCATGTTATTGTTCAGTGTTTCCACGTTAATATCCGTGTTTTTGATAAACTTCTGGTGCGTCAGACATACATCTTCATAGAATTTATTGAGCTTTCCCTCGATAATTTTATCCCAGATTTTTTCGGGCTTCTTTTCTTCCTTTAACTGGCTGCGATATATTTCCTTCTCTCTTTCAAGGGCCTCCGCGGGAATTTCTTCAGGACGCAAATAAAGCGGATTGGAGGCGGCGATATGCATGGCAATGTCTTTAGCCATTGTCTGAAAATCATCCGTTTTTGCGACAAAATCCGTTTCACAGTTAATTTCGACCATAACTCCTATTCTTCCGCCCATATGTATATATGAAGCTACCGTGCCGTCTTTGGCCGTCTTGGAAGATCTCTTCGTTGCCGCAGATAAGCCTTTCTTTCTGAGGATATCTATCGCTTTTTCAAAATCACCGGCGGCGGCAATCAACGCTTCCTTGCAATCCATCATACCGGTTCCGGTTTTGTCTCTTAATTCTTTAACCTTTGCTGATGATATTTCCAACTTTCATTTCCTCCTCATACACGATCAATGTTATTATTATTTCTATTTTTCTTCTGAATATTCTTCTGATTTATCGTCCATTTCCACGCTTTCCGGAATGTCCGCTTCCCCAGATTTACCCTCTACAACGGCATCGGCCATTTTATTGGACTGAGCTGACAATTTTTCCTGAAACTGTTTTTTCCCTTCCAGAACGGCATCGGCAAATTTCGAGGCGAACAATTTGATTGCCCGAATCGCGTCATCATTACCCGGTATGACAAAATCTATGCCTTCGGGATCGCAATTTGTATCGACAATCGCCACAATGGGGATTTTCAGCTTCTTAGCTTCGTTAACCGCGATATGTTCGCGGTTGGGATCAACTACAAAAACAGCGGCGGGATGTGTTTTCATGTTCCTGATACCGCCCAGGACATTTTCCAGTTTCTCCTTTTCCTTCTGCAGAGAGGTAATTTCTTTTTTCGGAAAAGCCTTTATTGAATCATCTTCGAACATCGCGCTCAAAGTATTCAGGCGGTCGATGCTTTTCTTAATGGTCGCAAAATTAGTGAGCATGCCGCCCAGCCAGCGCTGGTTAACATAGGGCATGCCGCAACGCAGCGCTTCCTCTTTAATTGCCTCCTGCGATTGTTTCTTCGTTCCGACAAAAAGAACGTCTTTTCCCTGCGCGACTGTTTCAATAATAAAATTATAAGCGGTCTGAAACATGCCGACGGTTTGCTGCAGGTCGATAATATAGATGTTGTTTCTGGCCCCAAAAATGTAGGGCTTCATTTTTGGATTCCATTTGTTTGTTTGATGTCCGAAATGGACACCGGCCTCTAGTAAGAGTTTCATGGAAATTGCTGACATTTTGTTCTCCTTTTTTTGTTTATTTTCCTCCACCCTTATCAACTTGCGCGGCAAACTTTTTTAAAAAAGCAACCTGCCGGCAATCCAAGGATGTGCGAAGTTGGGCGGCACTTAACATATCTGCGCCAAATCTTCAAGCTCTATTAATTAATTACGCTAATAAATCTAATGGCTTTCCAAACAATTTTATGTGGAATAATCGGCGTTTATTTTCACATATTCCGCGGACAAATCAGATGTATACACGCAATAAGATTTATCCCCGCCGCCTAATCCAATCCGTACCTCTATTTTATCTTTCTTAAACGCGTCTTTTAATTTTTGCGTGTTGAAATTT
>JBBIHZ010000157.1:0-4933 GCA_037446735.1 Deltaproteobacteria bacterium | reverse complement strand
CGCCCTTTATTCTGCGTTTTTTTACCGCTTCGGTAAAGGCATCATTGGCGGCGTGCCAGAAAATAATCCGGCCTTCCTCCAAAGCAAACCTGCCCCAGAGATATTCCGGCTCTTTATCGCTATCGTCGGGTAGGATGTTGAAATACAGCCACGTCTTGCCTTTCATGATTTTTATTGTGGCTTTTTCGATATCTTCCTTGTCTTCCAGAAAAATAATTTTTATGACGCCTTTTTCGGCATCCAAAGTTTTTATCAGTATGGCGCCATCCTGATTGATCCATGTGCCGTCGAGCTTTTGCGAGTCGATTTTATGATCTTCCAGGCCGACGATGTTTTTGGAGACAACGGGGCAGCCCGTGAGCATCGCCACAGCCGCCATAAGTAAAAAAATCTTTGCTGTTTTCATGACTTTATCCTTAAAAAAGGCGGGGTTAAGTTAGAGCGGGTAACAAGCTGTTTTGTGATTTACTGAACAAAAAAACATTTATTTTTTCTTTCTGAAACTATTTTTATCCCTGGCTTCCATCAGGTATTTAACATCTATTGTATCTTTGTCTCTTCCCGAAGCCAGTTTGTTTTTGACGAATTTATCCAGAGATATTACGGGAATATTCAACCCTTCAACATTCACGGTTGCTTTATCCTGATTGGCTTCCTGATAAGTCACGCCGCTGATTTTAGTAATAATATCAATCCGGCGCGGAGTGACGCCAATTTGAAATACAGCGCCTTCCTGGGAAAAATCCTGCAAGCTTACTTGCGCCAGCGGAGCACCGAATTTTTTCAGCGCACTGAGGACTTTTGTAGCATTGTTTTTACTGGCTTCGACCCAAATATCTATATCGCCGGTTGCCCGTGGGTAACCATGGGCGCCCATGGCGTAAGCTCCCACCAGCATAAACTCAACGCGCTCTTCTAATAAGAGCTGTAACATCTCTTTGTAGTCTTTGTTCAGCATCCTGATCCTTTACAAACGACCATGCATCGCGTGTTATTTCCCACATCATGGATATAAGCTCGGCCATATCGGCCTGCACATATCCGGTGTCACGCTCTTCTTCAAGAAGAAGCTTATTAACTATTTGCCTGTTTAGTTCCATAGAATTTTTAACTTATATGTTGAATTTACCTCAGTAATTCATTTTTTGCAACGACTATAAACAAACTGCCTGTTGTCAAAATTCTTGATTTGTTTATAATACAGCGACAGAAAGAATTTTTATGGCAAAATTTACTCTCGAAGAATGGGTTGCCCGCCTCAAAAAGAACAAGAGCTTCAATGCCAACACCGCCGCGGTGGTGGAAATACCGGCTAAATCCGGCGACTTTGAAGATTATCCCGCCTGGGTGAATCCACGCCTGCTGGATGCCTTGAAAAAACGTGGTATGGAAAAACTCTACCGGCATCAGGCGCAGGCCATCCGCTTTATCCGCAACGGCAAGGATGTTGTGCTGGTTACACCCACCGCCAGCGGCAAAACACTTTGTTATAATCTGCCTGTTTTGCAAAGCATTCTGGATGCGCCCGAAACACGCGCTTTGTATCTTTTTCCCACCAAAGCCCTGGCGCAGGATCAGATGCACGAAATTCACAGCCTGATAACCGATCTCAATGCCGATATCAAAACTTACACCTATGACGGCGACACGCCCGATGACGCGCGCCAGGCTATACGCAAGCTGGGAAACGTTGTCGTCACTAATCCCGATATGCTGCACGCGGGAATTCTGCCGCATCACACCAAGTGGCAAAAACTTTTCGCTAATTTAAAATACGTGGTTATTGACGAACTGCATATTTACCGCGGCATTTTCGGCTCGCACTTTGCCAATGTTATCCGCCGGCTTGTGCGCATCTGTCGTTTTTACGGCGCCAATCCCGTTTTTATCTGCTGTTCGGCAACGGTGGCCAATCCCAGAGAACATGCCGAAAAAATACTGGAGCGCGAAGTGGCGCTTATCGACAAAAGCGGCGCGCCCACCGCGGCAAAAACTTTTATTCTTTTCAATCCGCCGCTCATCAACCGCGAGCTGGGCATCAGGCAAAGCGCGATGACGCCCGCGCGCAAAATCGCCTCCGACCTTATCGGCAACGATATTCAGACGATTGTTTTTGCCACCAGCCGCCTCAATGTGGAAGTGCTCACCAAATATCTGAAAGATAAATTCGTGAAGAGCAAGCCGCTGGATGACTATTTTGTCACCGGCTACCGCGGCGGTTATCTGCCGAATCTGCGGCGCGAAATCGAAAAAGGCCTGCGCACGCGCGAAGTCATGGGCGTCATCAGCACCAACGCGCTGGAGCTGGGCATAGATATCGGTGATCTGGAAGCGTGCGTGATGGTCGGCTATCCCGGCTCGATTGCCAGCACTTGGCAGCAGGCGGGGCGCGCGGGACGACGCAGCGGGCATAGCCTAGCGATGCTTATCGCGCGCAGCAATCCGCTGGATCAGTTTATCATGGAAAATCCCGATTACTTTTTTTCTCTTTCTCCCGAACACTGCCGCATCAATCCCGATAACCTGCTGATTCTATTGCATCACATCAAAAGCGCGGCTTTTGAATTGCCTTTTGAAAAGGGAGAGTCTTTCGGCGGAGAAAACATGGAAGAATTCCTGCAATACCTAGAGGAAAAAGGCGTCCTGCACCGAGCGGATGAGCGCTGGCACTGGGCGGCGGAAAGTTATCCGGCTGATGAAATAAGCCTGCGGGCGATTAATCCGGAAAATGTCGTCGTGGTGGATACAACGGAAACCGGCAATCATAAAGTCATTGCCGAGGTGGATTGGGACAGCGCCTTCACCGCCCTCCATGACGAGGCAATTTACATGATGGCTTCCGAACAATATCACGTGGATAAACTAGACCTCGATGGCAAGAAAGCTTATGTGCGCAAGGTGGATTCCGATTATTACACCGACGCCATGACCTACACCAATGTGCGGGTTATTGATTCGTTCGATAAGCACAAAGATGAGGGGGCGATTATCGAACATGGTGAAGTGCAGGTGGTGCGCAAAGTCGTGGGCTTTAAGAAAATTAAATTTTACACTTCAGAAAACCTTGGTTACGGCGACGTAAATCTGCCGGAAAAAGATATGCACACTACCAGTTACTGGTTTACCATCCCGCGCGACCGTCTGCGTAAACTGAATTTTTCGCCCGCGGAAATAATCGATGGGCTTTCCGGTCTGGCTTACACACTGCATCATTTATCCGCGATGTTT
Organism: Deltaproteobacteria bacterium; assembly: GCA_037446735.1. Classification (GTDB taxonomy): domain Bacteria; phylum Desulfobacterota; class Syntrophia; order Syntrophales; family Smithellaceae; genus UBA4810. Next base: position 1,705 of record JBBIHZ010000157.1, on the reverse strand, counting down.
TTGATGGCCGACACGCACGATATCGACCGCGCGCTGGGCGATAAATCCGGCGAGTGGTTCGTCAGCCAGGGAAAAACAGGCCGGGTGATTACTTCCTTTTCTGAAGGACGCCCGGATAATTTCAAAGAAAAATCGGGCATGCGGATTGATGAATTTGATCCGACGATATTTGTTTTTGACGCCTATCCTGGAGGCATTGGCTTTTCTGAACTGCTTTATCGGGAACACGCAAATCTATTGCAGGCCGCGCGTTCTCTGATTGAAAAGTGCCCGTGCGCTTACGGCTGTCCCTCCTGCGTGGGGCCGACTTTGGAAGTGGGCAAATCGGCTAAAGAAATCGTGCCGAAAATAATTGGATTGGTTTTGGAGAAATGAAAAAAATGAATTATTATATCTCCGGCATTGCGGAATCGCACAGGCGCATACCCAGGAGTCGGATTTAAAAATCTTTTTAAAGAACATAAAATGTGTTATAAAAAAATAAATGGAAAAATACACTTTCACAGAGTATTTTGAAAAAGAAGTATTAAGAAAGCGGCCATATTTAAAAAAAGAATGGTGCATAAATGTTATTGAGAATCCTCTGAAATCTGAGCCTCAAGAAAATAATCGTTACCGGTTTTGGGGCGTTGTTGAGGAGCTTGAAAACCGTATCTTGCGGGTAGTGACACTCAATGATAAAAAAACCATTCATAATGCGTTTCCCGATAGGGGGTATAAAAAATGAGACTTAACTATTATCCAGAAACAGATTCTCTCTATATTGACTTATCTGAAAAGAAAAGCGCGGAAAGCAAAGAAATTTCCGAAGGTGTTGTTTTGGATTACGACGCCGAAGGCAATCTTGTTGGAATCGACATTGATAACGCCAGTAAAAAAATACAATTAAAAGAATTGATTCTCAGCGGGCTTCCGTCAAATGTCCACACCGTGGCAGCATGATCTTGTAATCCATTTTTTTACCGGGAACACGCAAACTTATTGAACGCGGCGCGTTCTCTGATTGAAAAGTGCCCGTGCGCTTACGGCTGCCTATCCTGCGTCGGTCCCACGCTGGAAGTGGGCAAATCGGCCAAAGAAATCGTGCCGAAGATAATCGGATTGATTTTGGGTAAAGGCTAGACTTTAACGTCATTCCGGCGAAGGCCGGAATCCATAATTTTTAATAAATAGAAAGTAATTCAACTTATCTCAATTTTGACCATTTTCTATATTGGCTGCAGTTACCATAGGCATCAATGTAAGTATTATTATTACCTCCTCCTATGCATTTTGCCGAGGAACTCTCCCATTTTACCTCGGAATCACTATTTAATCTCCTCAATCCACTCCACAGCTCACACGTTCCACAGCATCTTTGATTTCCATTAATAACCCCAGACATGCTTTTGCCTCTCCTTTTAGTAAGATATTTATTTCTTATTATGGAATATTTTTAATATTAAAACACAACTAAACATTAATAGAGATATCTTTAAAAAATAACAAATCACACAAAATAATTCAGCAAGATATCAAGATATATGGTTGCCAATTAAGATTACGCCAAGACCATATTTTCCGGCAGCACCAACCAACTCAACTTTACCAGGAAAAACACATGCAAAAATTGTTGGATCAATTTCTTTCTTTATTCTGATAATAAATTGCAAAAGTCAACCACTTGCCGGACAGTCAGTCTTTGATCGGCAGCGCTTTTTTAGGC
>JBBIHZ010000156.1:0-5033 GCA_037446735.1 Deltaproteobacteria bacterium | reverse complement strand
CAGCAGAGGAGATGCTGGTGGATAAGGCTCAATTGCTAACCCTCACCGCACCCGAAATGACGGTGCTGATAGGCGGCCTGCGCGTGTTGGGCGCTAACTTCGGCGGCTCGTCGCACGGCGTTTTCACCTCACGCCCGGGAACGCTCACCAACGATTTCTTCGTGAATCTGCTGGATATGGGCATCGAGTGGAAGACGTCACCCAAAGACACGGACGTCTTTGAAGGGCGCGACCGCAAAAGCGGTGAATTAAAATGGAGCGCCACACGCGTCGATCTGGTTTTTGGCTCGAACTCACAGCTACGAGCCGTGGCGGAAGTTTACGCCTGCCAAGACTCACAGGAAAAGTTCCTGCAGGATTTTGTTGCTGCCTGGAACAAGGTTATGAATCTGGATCGTTTCGACCTGGCGTAAATTACAACAAAACCGTTACTGCAAAAAATGCGGCAAAAGCCGCATAAAGAACAATTGCATTACCCCGGTTGCAGCGGCAGGCAACATGCCGCCGCTGCAACCAAAAACCGATACTATACAAACATGCATTATATAGTTTTCAGTAATAAACAGCGCACATCAGTAATTGTTTATCATAAAAAATGGAGGAAATTACTATGTCAAAAACAGAAGACGCATTAAAAGAAGCTTTTGTAGGAGAATCACAGGCAAACCGCAAATATCTGGCCTTTGCGATAAAGGCGGACCAGGAAAGATTCCATCAGGCCGCAAAATTGTTTCGTGCGGCCGCAGAAGCGGAAACAATTCACGCCCACGCTCATTTAAAAGCATTAAAAGGCATCCGCTCCACGCGGGAAAATCTTCAGGAGGCCATCGCCGGAGAAACAGACGAGTTCAAAAGCATGTATCCGGCTATGATTGAGACCGCTCAAGCTGAAGGCCATAAAGAGGCGGAACGATCTTTTATTTTCGCCAACAAGGTGGAAAAAATTCACGCCGGCCTTTATCAACATATATTGGACAATCTGGATGACACAAAAGAAGCGTATAGTTATTATGTTTGCCCCGTCTGCGGCTATACCGCGGAAAAAGAAGCCCCCGAAACATGTCCGGTATGCGGCGCGAAGGGAAAGATGTTCAAAAAAGTGGATTGATCGCTTTCAAATAACAAAAGGAGACAAATAATGGCAAAAAGAAACGAAATCTACAAATGTGATGTATGCGGCCATATCGTGGAAGTGCTTCACGAAGGGATGGGGGAATTGGTCTGCTGCAATCAGCCCATGAAACGATTGACGGAAAACACAACAGACGCCGCAAAAGAAAAGCATGTGCCCGTGGGAGAAAAAGTAGCCGGTGGGGTCAAGGTCTTAATCGGCAGTGTGGCTCATCCCATGGAAGAAAACCACTACATTGAATGGATTGAAGTGATCGCGGACGGTAAAGCTTATCGTCAGTATTTGACACCGGGCCAGGCCCCGGAAGCGATTTTCCCGGTTGAAGCGGCCAGCATCACGGCGCGAGAATATTGTAATCTGCACGGCATGTGAAAGTCTTAAACAAAAAATCTGTTTTTTAAAAAAAGACGATCAGCTTGTATCGTTACGCTAAACAATAAAATTAGATTGCTAAGACAAAGAAGAGCCGCGCACAGCGCGGCTCTTCTTTTATGCCTAACAGATACATTTTTCACACTCAAGTAAATTTATAATTATGGTTCAGCGCGTGACGGGAGCCTGCGGGTCCTGCATCCATTCCTGCATGGCGCCGTCATAAATGCGCACGTTCTTATAACCAAGCACCCGCTTGAGAATATAAGACCATGTGGGGCAGCAGTGCCCGACATCGCAATAAGTTACAATTTCCACATTGCGATTTGTGCCAGCGGCGCTTTCGGCAATTTTTTGTAGTTCCTCTTTGCTCTTATAAGTGCAATCGTTGTTAAAGGCGCAGAATGTGGGAAGATTAAACGCGCCGGGTATTCTACCCATCTTGGGAATACAATCCAGCTTTTTTGTGCCGGCAAAAAATTCCTGTTCACGCACGTCCAGTAAAATGATTTTTCCCATGCGCTTAAGAATATAATCTTTATCAGCGAACATTTTTCCTTTATTAAAATTGCCCTTGAATGGTTTATCTTTAATTCTGACTATTTCCGTGGACAACGGCTTCTTATCTGCTATCCATTTATTCATGCCGCCGTCGAGCAAAGCAACATTTTCGACACCCGCGTATTGTAAGGTGCAGGCAACGCGCGCGCTTTGATAACTGTGCCGCGGCGCGTCGGTATCGCCGGCGACAACTACCCAGTTTTTCAGGCCGATGCCTAAAGAACCTATAAGGTCTTCCAAATCATCCTCTTCAGGTATTTCCGAATAAAGATATCCCTGCTTGTATGCCCAGCCGCCGTAAAATGAACTGATAGCGCCGGGAATATGCCCTTCGCGATAATCTTCCACACGGCGAATATCCAAAATAATTAATTTGGGATTACTCAGATTTGCCTGCAGCCAAACAGTGGAAACAATCGGCACAATTTCTCTTGAACTACTATATGAAGGAAATAAAAAGATTATGGTCAAAAGCGGAAGGATTTTTAACAAAATATTTTTTTCATATTGTTCCCTCCTTTTTTCTATCTTATTTATTTAATTGAAAAAACACGCAAAAGCTCTTTTTTATTTTATCTAAGTATATCACATATTATGAAAAAAATCTGTTCGCTTATTCATCCGTCTTTATGCCCGGACATTAAATACTCCGGCATCTGCACGGCTACAACTTCCCCTGTCGCGCAAACTTTACCGTCGGCAATAAGACGTGATTCCACCACAACTCTGCGGCCTTTTATGGTTTTAACTTTGCCGCGCACCTCCAACGGAAAGCCCGACGGCGTGGGCAATAAGTAATTCACATTTATTGACGCGGTAACAAAACGCAGGGGCGGCAATGTATCCATCGCGCGGTTTTCTTCGCGATATTTGGCCGCCGCGGCCGTGCCGGTGGAATGGCAATCAATCAGAGAGGCTATCAGTCCGCCATAAACTATCCCGGGAATCGCGGTATGGTAAGGCCTGGGGGTATAGACGCAGACAGATTCATCCCCGTCCCAATAGCTTCTTATTTTTAAACCATGCTGGTTTAGCGTTCCACAACCGTAGCAGTGGCTCAAATCATCCGGATAGTATTCCTGAAATGCTTTTTTCTCCATAAAATCTCCTTTGCCAAAAATATGCTTATTACCTCAAACAAAAGTAAGTTTTGTACCCGCCATATTCAAAATGAATTTATCCGGCATTTGTTTTTCCATCGCCATAATCGCTTTGCGCCCGGTGCAATGCATGGGGATTACATAATCCGGATTCAGCTTTTTCATCTCTTCTGATGTCCTGTCTATAATCCCCTCGAACAACGGCCCGGAAAGATGAAAACCGCCCATCACTACGTGAATATTATTAATGCCCGTAACTTCAATCGCGTGTTTTATTGTATTTATAATTCCCGCGTGCGCACAGCCGGATACGATCACCAGTCCCTTATCTTTAAGATTCATGACAACGGATGTGTCGTCCTCAATGGCGTCCCACATCTCCTTGCCATCTTTCTGCCAGTGGGCGACAGGAAATCCTTTTTCAAAATCCGTTACACGCGGGATTTCTCCCAAAAAAAGAATCGTGTCATCAAGAATATAGTAGGGCCCGTCACTTTCGATTACGGAGAAACCGGCATTTTCAATCATCTGATGTGTCAGTTTCGGAAAGTTTATTTTCAGCTCTTCGGAATATTTTATATAGCGCGGCGATTTAAAAGCGGACGGATGCACAATAAAAGAAATACCCTTTCTTCCGATCATGGCGCCAAGCTTAGGAATTCCTCCTGTATGATCGCTGTGCCCATGCGAAAGAGCGGCCGCCTCAACCGCGGACATGTTGATACACAGCGTTTTGGCATTTTGCGCCGCACCGTCTTCGGAGAATCCAAAATCGAAAAGCAACGTGTGAATTTTTCCGCCGGTGGTTGTTTTAATCAGAGCGGAAAAACCATGCTCCGCGATTATTGAAGCGCGTATTTCTCCCGCCTTGAGCGGCGCGGCACGCGATATAACAGCACTGTTATCCATTGCCGTCATTTCAATATAGTTGTCCTGAAGGGTCAGAATTTCAATCTTCTCTGTCGCTTTTAAAAAAGCTGACATCCTGCTTCTCCCTACTGATTAATCTTTTTAACTTTATCCGGAGCGATAATCTGACACAGGATTTCTTCCATAATTTTTGCCGTAGGAGTTATCGCGTAATTGCTTATGAAAGCATGCCCCGCGTCACCGGCCTTAGCCACAGCAGGATCCATCGGTATCGCTCCGAGAAAAAGCACATTCATATCAGAGGCTATTTTGTGCCCTCCACCTTCGGGCAGAATCTGTGTTACTTCGCCGCATTTAGGACAGGCAAAACCACTCATATTTTCAATAACTCCCAACACAGGAACGTTAAGCCTACGACAAAAGCTGACGGATTTGCGCACGTCCACCGCCGCTACTTTCTGGGGTGTAGTGACAATTACGGCACCGTCGAGCGGCTGAATCAGCTGGCAGATTGATAGAGGCTCATCACCAGTGCCGGGCGGTACATCAACAACAAGATAATCAAGATCGCCCCATTGTACATCCGTCAAAAATTGCTTGATAACTCCCATTTTCATCGGGCCGCGCCAGATAACCGCGTCATCAAGATTCTGTAAAAGAAAGCCCAAAGACATCACTTTCAGGCCGTTGAATTCGACGGGAAAGAGTGCGCCCGCGTTTCCTTTGAGACTTTCCTTTTCCAAACCTAGCATGGTAGGCACGCTGGGGCCGTGAATATCAACATCGAGCAAACCAACGCGCAAACCGTGGAGCGCCAGCGCGGTAGCCAGATTAACGGCAACGGTGCTTTTGCCCACTCCTCCCTTCCCGGAAAGAACAATAATCTTATGCTTGATGCGGCACAAAGCCGCCTGCAACTTGCGGCGATCCGCGTATTCTTCCGGAGCCTCATCTTTCTTTTGCCTTTTCGCCGGACAGGCGGTGTCGGCACACGAATC
>JBBIHZ010000155.1:0-5038 GCA_037446735.1 Deltaproteobacteria bacterium | reverse complement strand
AAATATTTTGCCTTATACGGCCGACCTGCAAGATGAAATTCTTTATCGATTGGGGCCAAGAACCAACAGAAGCAGTGAAGCGCCGTCTTCTCCTCTTTGGATCCTGCCGGACATGGATTTCACCGAAGAAACAATGAAACCATTGGCGGCAATAATGCGCAGCCCGTCAAATTTGGCATTTCTTGATTTTCCCCTAAACAGAAGAAACAATTATTGCCCTTTTATCAACACCGGTAGCGTCTCCATAGGCTGGCAGGGCGGAATCAGTCCGTGTCTTCCTCTTCTGCATTCCTATACATGCTTTATCAGAAACAGGGAAAAAAGATTTCTTCGCTGCGAATTCGGCAGCCTGACAAACCGCTCCCTTGACGAAATCTGGACAGATCCGGGATTTACATCTTTTCGCGAGCGTGTCCGCGCGTTTGATTTTCCGCCCTGCACAGATTGCGGCGGATGCGAACTGGTCGAAACGAACGAGGAAGATTGCTTTAACAACAAATTTCCCGTTTGCGGCGACTGTCTTTGGGCGCGCGGCGTTTTACGCTGCCCCTGACTAGCGTGCCTTCAGCATTAAAAGTTCGCTTTTCTCCTACCGCGCTTTCTTAAAGACATGCAGGCGCAGCCATTTCTCCGCTCCCACGACAGAGTAAGTTGCGATAGATACAGCGGCAATCAGCAGCCATTCTTTTGCTGAAATCGGCTGGCTTCCGAAAATTCTATTCATCACCGGAGAATAAGTATAGAACAACTGTAGAATAATCATTGCCGCGCTGCCGAACAGCACCCAGGGATTGGTAAAAATTCCTATCTTAAACATCGATTTGGTCAATGACCGGCAATTAAATAGATACGTGAGCTCAATCATGACAAACAGGTTTACCGCGACCGTGCGCGCCTCCGCCAGCGGGTAGCCCTGATGTTTTTGCCAGGTGAAAATGGTAAAAACCGCCGCGAGCATTAAAAACGACACCAGCAAAATTCTGGCCACAAGGATTCCCGTCAGTATCGGGCTGTTCGGCTCGCGCGGCGGATAATCCATGATATCCGGCTCACCCGGTTCAAACGCCAGCATCAAACCCAAAAGAATTGCTGTGGTCATATTAATCCAGAGGATCTGTACCGGCAGAATGGGCAGTGTCACGCCGGCAAAAACCGCGGCCAGAATGACCAATCCTTCACCGCCGTTGGTGGGCAGCGTCCAGGTAATGAACTTTACCAGATTGTCGAAGATGCGCCGACCTTCTTCCACCGCGCGCGTGATCGAGGCAAAATTATCATCCGTTAGAACCATATCCGCCGCTTCCTTGGAAACATCCGTTCCCGTAATACCCATAGCGATACCGATATCCGCCTGCTTGAGAGCGGGGGCATCGTTAACGCCGTCGCCGGTCATCGCCACCACGTTATCGCGCGCCTGCAGCGCTTCCACCAGCCGCAGCTTCTGTTCCGGCGCAACACGGGCGAAAACAGAAGTCTTTTCCGCCGCCGCGATCAATTCCTCGTCGGTCAGCTTTTCCAGTTCTTTTCCGGTAAGGGTAACCGGTTTTGTCTCGTCTTTTCCTTTTTCCTGTCCGATGTTGAGTTGACGGGCTATCTCCGTCGCCGTAATCGCGTGATCACCGGTGATCATCTTGACCATTATGCCCGCCTTGTGACAGGAACGGACAGCCGCGATGGCTTCCGTGCGCGGCGGATCAATCATTCCCTGCAGACCTAAAAAAGTAAGACCGAAAAGGCAATCTTCAACTTCAATATTTTTCTTATCGGTGATTTTACGCGCCAGCGCAAGCACGCGCAGGCCTTCGCTCGCCATTTGTTCCACTCTGGAGAGCAAATCATCCTTATTCAGAGAAGCTCTGCCATCTTCAATATGAATATTGTCCGAACAGGCATCCAGTATTTTTCCACCGCTCCCTTGACGTAAATGATGTTTTCACCGTCATTTTTAGTACCGTGCAAGGTGGCCATAAACTGTCGTTCCGATTCGAACGGGATCTCATCAAGCCGCGGTATGTCCGCTTTGGCGCTTTCCGGCGTAAGGCCGGCTTTTCCGGCCGCAGTAATAAGCGCTCCTTCCGTGGGATCTCCTTCAACGCGCCAGAGATTTTCCTCCTGAACCAGACGCGAGTCATTGCACAAAAGCCCCGCCAATAAAGTTTCTTTAAGCGGAAACGGCAAGACTTCACCCATGCGTTTGCCTTCATAAAGCAATTGCCCTTCCGGCGTGTAGCCGTTGCCTTCGACATCATACATATTATTCGCCGTGAAGATTTTTTTGACGGTCATCTGGTTTTCCGTCAGCGTGCCGGTTTTGTCCGAGCAGATAACGGTGGTGCTGCCCAGCGTTTCCACCGCGGGCAGTTTACGGATAATCGCTTTCTTCTTCGCCATCCGGTTTACACCAATCGCCAGCGTGATGGTCACCGCCGCCGGCAGCCCTTCGGGAATAGCGCCTACCGCCAGAGCTACCGCCGCCATAAACATGTAAACAGCGCTTTCCCCGCGCCACAGCCCCACGGCAAATGTTGCCGCGGCAAGAACAAGAATCGCAATCAGCAGAACTTTGCTGAAAGCGGCAATTTTTTTCGTCAGAGGCGTAGAAAGAACAACCGCGGAGGCAATTAATTCCGAAATGCGTCCGGTCTCGGTGTTATCGCCCGTGGCCACAACAACCGCACGCGCCTGTCCGTAGGTTACCAGCGTTCCGGCATAAGCCATGTTCCGGCGGTCAGCAAGAATTGTTTCCGGATCGAGAATTTCTTCCTTTTTGATTACCGGCACGGATTCACCCGTGAGCGCGGATTCATCAACCTGCAGATCTCGACAACGCAACAGGCGCACGTCGGCGGGAACTTTATCACCTGATTGCAGCTGAATTATGTCGCCGACGACAAGCCCCTCTGCATCAATCAACTGCCATTTTCCGTCGCGCAGAACATTTGTGTGAGTGGTCATCATCTGCTTCAGCGATTCGATGGCGCTCTCTGCTTTCGATTCCTGCACAAAGCCGATAATCGCGTTAACGATAACCACTCCGAAAATTACCGAAGAATCGACCCATTCCTGCAAAAGCAATGTGACTGTGCCGGCGGCAATCAGAATATAGATCAGCGGCTGATGAAATTGCAGAAGAAATCTTAAAAGCGGGCCCCTTTTTTTCTGCGCGGTTACCGTATTGGGACCGAACTTTTCCAGGCGGTGTTTTGCCTCGAACATCGCCAGGCCCTTATCCTGATCCGTGTTCAGCAATGTGGTAACTTCCGATGACGGGCAGTGATGCCAGTGCTTACAAACTATAGACTCCATATCAATTCTCCCTTTGTTACGCTATAAACCCCTTCGCTGTGGGGCAGTTACGAAGAAAACCAACCGTAGGTGTTTTCTATGATTAAAATAAAAAGACATTGACTAATTTTGTGAAGTTTAGCCTAGCTAAACACATGTTGTCAATAAAAACCGGCCGAATGGCATTTAATTTCAGCAAAATATTAATGTATATTAGTATTTTATCTAAATTATTTCATCGCGCAATAACGCTAAAGATTTTTACTAATTATATTTTAGGAAATTTTTTCCGGATACAGCTTCCGCATGCATTCCGGGCAAATGGCATGGCTGAATTCCAGATCGGCATGCTTGCTCAAATAGGATTCCAGCTGGCTCCACGAACCTTTATCGTCCCTGATTTTTTTGCACGTGGCGCAGATGGGGATAAGTCCGGTAATTGTTTTAATTTCGTCTTTTGCCGCCAGCATTTCCTGCTCCACCCTTTGCTCGTTAATGATGATCAGGGCGATAATGAGAACAATATAAGCGGCAATGCTGCCCAGAAAAGTGAACTGATGAGAAATACCCGCCTGCATCAGATCAGTCATATGCTCTTTCTCAAAAAAGTAGGAAACCGCCCTGAATAGCGGCCACGCTATACATAACACCAAAAACCAATACAACGTATGATTTTTTTTATTTAATACCCTTGGCAGATCACGCCGCGCGATTACAATCATCAGGATACAAAGCGTGGCCTGAAATGCGGAAAAGACAACGAAACGATAAGACAGACTCGGCATGCTATAAGTTAAATACAGATACAAAGAGATAAATAGAATCATGGATCCGGCGTAAAAGTTATAAGCTGGGCGCGTGCCGGAAAAACGGCTCAATCCCGTATTGATTAGAACTATGGAAAACAGAAGCAACGCGTTGCCTACGATAACACTGAAAAAATCCGGCAAAATATCGCGCTGACTCAAAAGCAGCATTCCTACGGCGTTGCTCAACGCGGCGAAAACCCAATGCAAAAATCCGTCATACGTTTTTTGCTTGCGCCGGATATAAAACATGCACGCAAAAAGAATCAGCGAGGTGATTCCAGAAACAAAAATCAGCGTGCGCATATCCAAAAACTGTTGCATCGTTTCCCGCTGTATCGCAGCGGCTATTGCCGCGCTTTATTTTTAATGACCGCAGGTGGAGCAATTGGTTGAGGAGCACGAAGAACAAGATGATGAGGAAGAGGCTGAAGAACTCGCGGACGAACCTTTACTCAACGAGCCGTACTTGCCCTTCCCCACTTTTGAGATCATTTTGCGGGTTTTCTTTGATTTGCACTTGGGGCATACGGCATTGGGCTTTTCGCCCATGCTCATAGTCAAAACTTCGAATTGTTTTTTGCACTTATCGCACTGAAATTCGTAAATTGGCATACCTGTCTTATCCTGAAACTCTAAACTAAGATTAGTGCTCATAATGGAAAAAGTCAATATTATCAAGGCAAAATATTGGACGGCAAAAGCGGTGATATCACGATGTTTTTATCTGAAAAATTTTACAGGGGCTTCCCCATAAGCAGACGGAGCATATTGATAATGATTTTTTTGCGTCCCGCTCTTTCGGCCAGGATGCTTAAGTAGAGAAGTTCCGTATTCAGCGGGGGTACAGTAAGTTTGTCTTTTTTAAACAACTTTGCGGCCCCTGGTTTGCATTTGGTCACGCACAAACCGCAGCCGATGCATCTTTCAATATCCACCCGGTAATA
>JBBIHZ010000154.1:0-5068 GCA_037446735.1 Deltaproteobacteria bacterium | reverse complement strand
GGCCATAAAATTATCGAATTCCCTCATGTCATTATCATCTTTCTTGTCGTAAAAAATCCAAACTGTTCTTATGTTGTCTTTGTTGTAGGCTTCAAATATATAGCCAGACTGTTTTTCGTAAATATCTTTACGAATTTTAATTACATAGTTACCTACTGGATGTTTTTCAAGAATTTCCGGCGCATATATTGTTGCCCCACCCGTTGATTTCGTTCCTTCTTTTAAAATGCCGCCTATAATAACTCCGATATCCTGAGCCTGACATATATAAGTCATGGGCAGGATAAACATAACCGCTATTACTGCAATTATTAATTTCTTCCTTGTCATTTCTTTTTTCTCCCCCTTTGGATTCAATCAGCATGTAAAAAAGCGCTAGTTATTTTTAGCAAAAGGGGGAAATAAGTCAATAAATTAAAATAGCTAAATAATTATTGACTAACCAAAGCCAAAATATTAATCCTTTCGCGTATTAAGATATGGAATCAACATGAAAAACAAATATTTATACATTGAAACATTCGGTTGTCAGATGAACGTGCACGACTCCGAGCAGATGGCAGCGCTTTTGAAAGAAAGCGGTTACGCGTCGACTGAATATCCGGAAAAGGCTGACCTGATTTTATTTAATACCTGTTCGATTCGCGAAAAGGCGGAGCAGAAAGCTTTCAGCGAGCTGGGAAGGCTCATCAGACTCAAGAAAAGAAATCCGAAGCTGATTGTTGGTTTCGGCGGCTGTTTGGCCCAGCATCTGGGCGCGCATGTTTATCATCGCGCGGGTGAGGTTGATTTTGTTTTCGGCACGCACAATATTCATCTTTTGCCGGAGATGGTCGCGGCGGTAGAAAAAAAACGCCGGCGCATCACGCAAATCGATTTTCATAAACAGTTGCCTTCGGCCAACATCTTCGCCCCGCCGGCTAAAGATGCGGTCGGCACTTTTGTCACAATTATGCAGGGCTGTAATAATTTCTGCGCCTACTGTGTTGTGCCTTATCTGCGCGGGCCGGAAATGAGCCGTCCGCCGGAAGATATTATAGAAGAAATAAAAAGGCTCACCGATTACGGCATCAAAGAAGTTACTCTTTTGGGGCAAAACGTTAATTCTTACGGCAAAACTTTAGGCAACGGCATGAACTTCGTTTCGTTGATAAGAAAAATTGGCGAAGTTGATGGCATTGAAAGAATAAGATTTACCACATCGCATCCCAAGGATTTGTCCGATGAACTGATTAACTCGTTTGCCGAAGAGAGGAAATTATGCGAGCACATTCATCTGCCGGTGCAATCAGGCTCAAATAAGATTCTCAAGCTGATGAACCGCGGTTACACGGCAGAGGAATATATGGAAAAAGTGGCGCGCCTGAGGCAGGTTTGCCCCCAGATAAGCATCACCTCTGATATCATTGTGGGTTTCCCGCAGGAAAGCGAAAAAGACTATCAAGAAACCATTGACATGATGGGAAAAATCAGGTTTGATTCAGTATTTTCCTTCAAGTATTCCGAGCGTATAGGCACGGCGGCGCAGAAGCTGGAAGGTAAAATTGAAGAGAAAGAAAAACTGCGGCGACTAAAAGCGTTGCAATCTTTGCAGGATGAATATACCTTTCATAAAAACAAGGATTTGGAGAGAAGCTCACAGGAAGTATTGGTCGAGGGAGAAAGTAAAAATTCCCGCCAAGATATGACGGGAAGAACGCGCGCGTGGAAAATAGTTAATTTCCGGGGAAATTCTGATTTAAAAGGCGATCTGGTGAAATTGAAAATAACGAAAGCTTATTTGCATTCCCTGCGAGGAGAGATCATTTAAACAAGGTGGGAGGTTGGTAATGCTTATTGAAATGAAAGTTTCAGGATTAACCATTGATCCTGTTACCAATACGCCTATCGTTATTTTGAAAAGCACACAGGACAACAAAGCTATTCCTATCTGGATAGGTTTGTTTGAGGCAAGCGCCATCGCCACGGAACTGGAGAAAATAGTTTTTTCCCGGCCGATGACGCATGATTTGTTCAGAGAATGCCTGAAAGTGCTCCATGTAACGATCACTAAAATTGTCATCGAAGATATACGCAATAATACTTTCTTTGCCAATATATATCTTACCCGGGATGGCCAGGATTATGTCATTGATGCCAGGCCCAGCGATGCCATCGCCTTGGCGCTACGCGGCGGCGCGCAGATATTTGTAAATGAAGTTGTGCTGGAAAAATCGCGCAGTATAGATTTTGGCATGAAATTGTCAGATTTGGACAAACAAAAAGAAGATAAGGTAAAAGAGTTTCTGGAAAATCTTTCCGCGGAGGATTTCGGCAAATATAAGATGTAAAAGCTATGAAAAACCTCATACGGGATTTTCAGACATACCTGGAAGTTGAGCGCAATGTATCAGCGCACACGAAAAATGCTTATCTTGCCGATGTTAAGGAGTTTGTTCATTTTCTTCAAAAAAGCGGTTTGATAAAAAATGCTGATGAAGCGGCCGAAGCACAGGCGGAATCGATCAGGGCTTTTTTGGGATATTTATACCGGCAAAAGGTAAAAAAAGTCACCGTTAACCGTAAAATATCTTCCCTGCGGGCTTTTTATAAATTTCTGATGCGTCAGGGAAAAATAAAAAAAAATCCCGCCAGTATGGTGCAGACCCCGAAAACCGAAAAATACATGCCCGTTTTTTTATCGGTGGATGAGGCTTTCGAACTTTTAAACAATGCGGGCGATGGTAAATCTCCGGATTCGCGCATCCAGGCGGTGATGGAACTTTTTTATTCGTGCGGGTTACGTTTGAGCGAGCTTGTCGCGCTCAATGTGATGGACATTGATTTTAGTCAGAGGCTGGTTAAAGTCCGGGGCAAGGGGAAAAAAGAAAGAATTGTTCCCGTGGGCAAGACGGCCCTGCAGTGTCTTAAAAAGTATCTGGAAGATTCACGCGCGCTGCGAAAGAGGTCGGTCGGCAGCGTATTTGAAGAGCCGCTTTTCCTGAACGCGCGCGGCCAGAGAATTACGACCAGAAGCATTGCCCGCGCCCTGGATGATGCGGCGGCAAAAAGCGCGCTGGGACGGAAAATCAGCCCACACGCGCTGCGGCATAGTTTTGCCACGCATTTGTTGAACGCGGGAGCGGATTTGCGCGCGATTCAGGAATTGCTCGGCCACAGGAGCCTTTCCACGACGCAGAAATATACGGCGGTAGACGTTAACCACCTGATGGAAATTTACGATAAGGCTCACCCCAGAGCTAAGCAGAAATGAAAAGGAAAAAACATGCAAATAAAAAGCACGACTATATTGGCAGTGAAACATAAGGGTAAAATAGCCGTGGCCGGTGACGGCCAGGTTACGCTGGATACGACGATTCTGAAGCGCGGCGCCCGCAAGGTAAGGCGGCTGTATAATAATGAAGTGATTGTAGGTTTTGCCGGCGCGACGGCGGACGCCTTCACGCTGTTTGACCGTTTTGACCAAAAGCTGGAGCAGTACAACGGGAATCTGCTGCGTGCCGCGGTAGAGCTGACCAAAGACTGGCGCACCGACCGCATTCTGAGGCATCTCGAGGCGCTGATGATTGCGGTCAGCAAAAATTATTCACTGATCATTTCCGGCAACGGCGATGTTATCGAATCTGATGACGATGTCATGGCCATCGGTTCAGGAGGCCCGTACGCTCAGGCGGCCGCGCGCGCGCTGGTGCGGCATTCTGATTTGACGGCATCGGAAATCGCCAGAGAAGCGATGAAAATCGCCGCGGAGATTTGCATATATACAAATGATAATTTAACGCTGGAAGAAATAGACAGCGAAGAAGAAGGCGCAGATAAAAAAAGCTCTAAAGACAAGAGGTAAGAAGAAATATATGTCTGAAAACGGTTTAAAGCCCCGCGAAATTGTCGAACGGCTTGATCAGCATATCATCGGCCAGGCCGAGGCCAAACGCGCCGTGGCCATTGCCCTGCGCAACAGATGGCGCAGGCAAAATGTTCCCGCCGAGTTGGCGGATGAAATATCGCCGAAAAATATCATTATGATCGGCCCTACCGGCGTGGGCAAGACAGAAATTGCGCGCCGCCTGGCCAAGCTGGACAATTCTCCTTTTATAAAGATAGAGGCGTCAAAGTTTACGGAAGTGGGTTATGTCGGACGGGATGTGGAATCGATTGTCCGCGACCTGGTGGAAATATCCGTGAACATGGTCAAAATGCAGGAACAGGAAAATGTGCGCGCGCAGGCAGCGGAAATCGCTGAAGAAAAAATGCTGGATTTGCTGCTTCCGGCAAGGCCTGTCGAGAAAAAAGTGGGCGATATGCTGGAAGATCCCGATGACCGGCAAAGCATGGCGTATCGCAAGGAGGAGGATACGCAGGGCGTTGACACGACAAGAGAAAAATTAAGGCAATTGCTCAAGGCAGGCAAGCTTGATCACCGCATGGTGGAGCTGGAGGTGACGGAAGCGCGCAGCGGACCAATGATTGAAATATTTTCTGCCGCGGGCATGGATGACATGGGCATGAACATTCGCGACATGCTGGGCAATGTGTTTCCGCAAAGAAAGAAGAAAAAAACGCTGAAAGTGCCCGAGGCGATGCAGGTGTTGGCCGAAGATGAGGCGCAAAAGCTTATCGACATGGATAAAGTGACCAAAACAGCGCTGGAAAGGGTGGAACAATCAGGCATTGTCTTTCTGGATGAAATTGATAAGATTGTCGGCAGTGAATCGCCGCGCGGACCCGATGTTTCCCGTGAAGGCGTGCAAAGAGATCTGCTGCCGATCGTGGAAGGGAGCGGAGTCAATACCCGTTACGGAATGGTCAAAACCGACCACATACTTTTTATTGCCGCCGGCGCCTTCAGTTCATCGAAGCCTTCGGATTTGATTCCGGAACTGCAGGGGCGCTTTCCGATCCGCGTCGAGCTTGATTCGCTGGGAAAGGAAGAGTTTATCAGGATACTTACCGAGCCGAATAACGCTCTGGTAAAACAATACACGGAAATGCTGGCTACTGAAGGCGTCAGGCTGACTTTTACCAAAGAAGCCATTGCCGCGATTGCCGAGATAGCGGCGATGGTAAA
>JBBIHZ010000153.1:0-5089 GCA_037446735.1 Deltaproteobacteria bacterium | reverse complement strand
GCTTAACCGATGAGAAGACTGGCCGCCAATACCTTAATAAAACTGTATGGGAAGAGGGTAACTTTTACACCTCATTGAATGCCGACACACGTCTGTTATAAGAGTCCATATCGTCTTTTAACATTGTGCTTTTACGGTCGTATTCTTCCTTGACAACATCTAATCTTTGTTTCCATTCATCGTATGCTTCTTTTGTGCGTTCTATTTTATAATTGAGATTTTTGAGACGATCCGTCGCTTTCTGACGATAATCATAAACAAGATTAACGACAATCGCGCCGTCTTTCTCTTCTTTAAATAATTGCCTTGATAGCGGGTTACCCCAGAGCTGCGCCGCCATCTTTACGGCGGCGGCTAACTCCTCGGTCGTTAAACCAAACCTTTCATCAACATCGCCTATTCTGTAGGTTAATGGTTCCAAGCATGATTTGCTTGTTAAATAAGCATACCCTGCGATGAAAATAAAAAAAACCAGCAGAGAAATAATAATTACTCTGCTGGTTTTTTTCTTAGTTTTGCTCATTATTCACAATCCGCTGTAAACCCGGGATTATTTTCCTGCCTGTTCCTTCGCGTCGTCAAGCATTTCACCAATACTGCCGGGCACTTCTTTGCCTTTTTTGAATAATTCCTTCAAATCATTGTACATGTCTTTGCTTTTTTGAGTAATTTCTTCTGCTCCGGCGCCGATGGTATCAATTGTTTTTTTAATATTATTGGGATCTTTAATAAAGAAGAAGCCGCCGACAGCAAACAGAACCAGTAAAATAACCAAGATAATTTTGATTAATTTTTTAAAAACAACATAAAGGAAGATGATTAGAAAAAATACTATGAGCATTATCAGCACTGACGGGTGCTCGTTTATAAATGCGATAATGGCGTCCATTTTCACAACCCCCTTGCGTATTTTTATTTTTTTCTTATCTTATTTTTAGCCGGAAATCCATCGTTATTTAACCTTGACAAACATACCCATGGCAATTACATTTCTGCGCAATATCAACATATTTCGGATTGTTTCTGCATTTATAATCCCGCGGGTGATTTGTTTGAAAAAGTCAGTAAATCAACAAAAAGTTGCCATTGCGACGCTGGGCTGCAAGGTTAATCAATATGAATCAGCGCAGCTTGCGCAGGTTATATGCCCTGATTCGCCTATTGTTCCCTTCAGCTCGCTTGCCGATATTTATATCATCAACACTTGCACCGTAACCGCCCAGGCTGATTTCCAATCGCGACAACTCATCCGTCGCGCCCGGAGACGCAACCCGCAGGCTGAAATCATTGTCACGGGATGTTACGCGGATATTTCCCCTAAGGAAATTAACAATATCGAAGGGGTCAGTATCATCCTGGGAAACAAACAAAAAAATCTTATCCCACAGATAATAAACAACGGCCGGCGCGTGGGTAAATATCTATTGAGTTCTTCCAACGTTATTCACGATAATTTGGATCATGGACCCCTTAAACATTTTTACGGCCACACGCGGGCTTTTCTGAAAATACAGGATGGCTGTGATTCTTTTTGCAGTTACTGCATTATTCCCTACGCACGGGGAGAAAAACTCAGCCTGCCCACGTCAAAAGTTCTCGCTGCTCTGGACACCCTTATTAAAAATAATTACCGTGAAATAGTCCTGACAGGCATTCATCTGGGGGCGTATGGCCAAGATCTTTCTCCGCGGACGAATTTGGAAACTCTCCTGCAGGAAATAATTTACGCCAATTTACCGGCAAGAATTCGTCTCAGTTCAATTGAACCGCGTGAAATCAGCAATAAACTTTTGCAACTTATCTCGGCTAATCAAATTATTTGTCCGCACCTGCACGTACCGCTGCAAAGCGGCGATGATAATATTCTGCGCCTGATGAACCGTAATTATGACAGTTCTTATTACCGTTCTTTGATTCATAGTATTGCGGCCTCGGTTGAGAACATATGCCTAGGCGTTGATGTTATGGTAGGTTTTCCCGGAGAGGGAGAGGAAGAATTCAAAAACACTTATCAATTAATTGAAGACCTGCCCGTTTCCTATCTTCATGTATTTCCTTATTCAAACAGGCCAGGCACAGCGGCTGCGAAGTTAGCCGCTAAAGTTCCGGAAAAAATAAAAAAGGAACGCGCCTTAGTCTTGCGTCGCTTGGGCGCGCGTAAAAAAGAGGCTTTTGCCTCGCGCTTTTTAGGAGAAAATATTCCTGTTTTGATCGAAAAAACTAAAGATAAAAAAACAGGATTTTACAAAGGTTTTTCCGATAATTACCTACAGATACTGCTTCCCGAGGCTGATGCTTCTTTGATAAACGAAATTATTGAGGCGCGCGTGGATAAATACAGAGAAGGCAATCTTTATGGACAGATTATTTCCAGATAAAAAAAGGATAACCGCGCTAAATAATTTCGCCAAATCCCTGCCCTACCGTTTCCGGGATATTTCTCTCCTCAATGCGGCTTTTGTTCATCGCACTTACCTGAATGAGAACCCGCAGTATCCGTCAAGAGACAATGAACGCCTTGAGTATTTAGGAGATGCTGTTTTGTCTCTTTCGGCCGGTCATCTTATCTACAACAAATTTCCGCTGCTGCCGGAAGGCGCGCTGACAAAGATACGCTCAGCCCTTGTCAGCGAAAAATCACTGGCGCTTTTGGCACAAAAACTTGGCGTTGGTGATTACCTTTTACTGGGACGCGGCGAAGAAAAATCCGGCGGAAGAGATAAGGCATCTATTCTGGCAAATACCATGGAAGCTGTATTCGCCGCGATATTTCTTGATTCAGGGTTTGAAAAAGCCGATAAAGTGATAAATAATTTGCTGGAGCCGATTTTATCCGACACTGAATTAATAGGGAGGTGTTTTGATTACAAAAGCGCGCTGCAGGAATTTTGCCAGAAAGTTCATAAAACAAAACCTTATTATGAAGTGATCGGGCAATCCGGCCCTGAACATAATGTCACATTTAAAGTTCGCCTGACCATTGAAGGAATACTTACACAAAACGGTGCAGGCAAAGGAAAAAAAGAGGCGGAAAGAAACGCGGCGGAAAAAGCCTGGAATATGCTTCATGGCGTAAAGTAAATATTTATGACATATAATTCAAACAAACCGATGATTATCCCCTTTTTCATCATGAATAAGGGCTGCCCGCACAAGTGCATTTTCTGCAACCAAAAAATTACCGCGGGGAATCATCCCATCGGGATAACTAAAGATGTTTTTGACAAGATAGTCCATACTCATCTGGCCACGACTCGCGGGGCAAAAAAAGTGGAAATAGCATTTTATGGCGGAAATTTTACGGGTATTTCCGAGCCGGAACAAGAAAGGCTTCTTTCCTGGGCTAATTATTACATCCATAAAGGCCTGGCACAGAAAATAAGAATCTCTACGCGCCCCGATTATATATCCCCCGATTATCTTAAAATACTAAAAGAATATAGCGTCGCTACGGTGGAGATTGGAGCACAATCCTTTGTTGACGATGTTCTCGAACACGCGCAACGCGGGCACGACGCGTCATGTACAGAGCAGGCGGTAAATTTTCTGAAAGAATATTCTTTTCAAACATGCCTTCATTTGATGGCTGGCCTTCCCAAAGATACTCAAGACGGTTTTATCTATTCCCTGAATAAGACCATCGCATTAAACCCGGATATGGCCAGAATCAGCCCCACGCTTGTTCTGAAGGATACAATTCTGGCGCAACTCTACACACAAAACGCTTATACGCCGCTCGACCTTGATAATGCCGTATCTCTATGTCGCACTGCTTTGGATAAATTTTCCGCGGCTGGAATCCGTATTATAAGATTCGGCCTGCATATTACCGAAGAAATGAAGAATAACGGTGCGGTTCTTGCCGGCCCCCTTCATCCCTCTTTCGGCCATCTTGTATATTCTGATTTTTTTTGCCGAAAAACTTTAACTCTGCTTAATGAACTGCAGGCTGCCGCAAAAAATATCCATATTTTATTATCTCCATCTGATGTTGCTGTTTTACGCGGCGCTAAAAACAGCAACTTGGCATATCTGCGGTCTCTTTATCCATTATCAAGCATCGCCATCGATTCCGCCCAATATTTTAAACGAGGCGAGATATCCATTTACGCGGATCACCAACACGTTGTTCATACCAATCTATACGCGGCAGCGGCAAATCATCAGACGGAGGCGCATTAACATGTTAAGGTCAGGTTTCATCAGCATTTTAGGGCGGCCCAATGTCGGCAAATCAACTTTTTTTAACGCTGTTTTGGGAGACCAGATTTCTATTGTGACCAGCAAGCCTCAGACGACGCGAAACCGTATCATGGGCATAAAAAATTATCCGGACGCCCAGATGATATTTCTTGATACGCCGGGAATTCATAAACCGAAAACCGCGCTTAATCGCGCTATCGTTCAGACTGCGACTGAGACAATTTCCGATGCCGACTTATTACTTATGCTCGTCGAAGCGCGTTCAGAGGTTCATCCTGCTGATCTACTGCTGATTGATTCCCTGAAAGCAGCCAGGGCGCCGGTATTTCTGGCAATAAATAAAATTGACCTGACACAAAAACCACTTCTTTTGCCTCTTATCGATAAATTCCGTCAGCTTTATGATTACGAAGAAATATTTCCGATAAGTGCCCGCACGGGAGAAGGCCTAGCCGAACTTATCGAAAATATTAAAAATGTTCTTCCGGAGGGGCCGCAGTTGTTCCCGGAGGACATTCTCACGGACGCCACGGAACGCTTCATTGCCGCGGAATTTATCCGCGAACAGGTAACTTTTCTTACCAAACAGGAAATACCCTATGCCAGCGCCGTCGTCGTGGATTCTTTCAAGGAAGACGAAGAAAAAAACCTGATACGCATCAGCGCCACCATCAATGTGGAAAAAGATTCACAAAAAGCCATCATGATCGGCAAAAAAGGGGAAATGCTCAAAAACATCGGTACTGAGGCCAGAAAACGCATGGAAGATATCTTCGGCGCGCGCGTCTTTCTCGAATTATTTGTGCGCGTAAAGAAAAACTGGACGAGTTCCGAGCGAATGCTCAGGGAATTCGGCTTGCTTAAGAGATAAAAAATAAATATTATT
>JBBIHZ010000152.1:0-5116 GCA_037446735.1 Deltaproteobacteria bacterium | reverse complement strand
AAGACCACTGGCTCTTTCAGTTAAAGTTAGAAAACGGAACTACAACTACAGGGGAGAGCTTTGGCCATCAGTCGGGACAGTTTATCGAAGCTTCTATTTTCGGCAAGAGCGAGGCCCTGATTAGTATATCTTTTCCGTGATTAAGAAGCTGCCGCTTTCTCCCAAGCACGATTTCTTTCCCCGGATAGAGATAACCTTTCGTGTGGAAAATAAAAAAATACAAGGAAATTATTAAGTCAAATAAAATTTTGATCTTCAGTCTGCGCTCCTGCGATATGATGGGCATCCGCTAGGCGTCAATCTTTTGTCCCGCAAAAATTAAGAATATTTGCTATCAGGACAAGCAATAAGCCGCGGCAACTGTTGTTATGGTTTGCTCACAAGCGCAAAAAGAAACCTGCTTTTTGCACGACGAGAGAGTGGACCGGTTGCCCAAAGAGGATTTGATTTACAACTTTATGATGCCAGTGACGTATTTCTTGTTGAGGTGGACAGTCCCCGGGGTAAAGAATTGCTTGCCAGCATACCGCTTGCCGAAATGAAAGAATCGAAGGTTAGGCAAAAAAATCCATGAATTCTACAAAGCGCAATTTTGACTATTCCGAAAGAGAAATCTATGATTGATGCCATTAATAAACTCAAGGGAAAAAAGTTGTAGAAAAAGTATTAGGATGATTTTGGCGCTAAATGTGTCACCTGCAGCGGCTGCGCTTTTGTGTGTTCCGCCTGCACCTATTTTAATGTTCACGACCATCGGAGCGATCCGAGTAACGGCATCCGCCCATGGGCGTGAGATGCCTCTTTCTATGCGGCTGATTATATTTCCAGACCTGTATCATCATCCGAGCTGCTGGAACGGGTAAAAAAAGTTACTCAACTAATGTCTTAAATTACCTTCGGTGCTAGGTGCTGCGAAAGAATATTTGATAATGCTGTGTCATCCATGATAGGATTAACACAAATTAGCATATTCCAGTTTCGACACCGGGCTGATGCCATGAAAATCAAAAAAGTATTTTCGCTGTCGACCCTCAGGTTTGATCTGCAAAGTCGTCTGGCCATTGGTTTTCTCGTTGCTACATGTTTGACGGGGGTTTTTGCCACGCTTGTCAGCCTCTGGACAATTAACCGTAATACAGTTGCTGAGGTACAAAACAGAGTACGTCATGATATCAATACCGCAAAGTTAATCTACAATAACAAAAGCGAACAAATTAAATCCGTTATTCAGTTTACCGCGGAAAGCTCCGATCTGCAGGATCTAATCGGTAGGAACGATGTCTATGGCATGGGTTATATGAAAGGACAATTAAGAAGAAGTGTGGACCACAAGACTGACAATGGTCATGCGATACTTGATATGTTGACCCTTGTTGATGCCGACGGCAAGGTCTTGTACCGCGCAGGGAATCCAAAAATGGCAGGAGACAGTCTTATCTATGATCCGGTAATAAAAAAGTGTATGCAAAAAAGAGAACCAGTAGCTTCTACGGAGTTAATTTCTCTTAAAGAAATTATCAGAGAAAACCCGTCACTGGCCAAGCGGGCGACTACTGACATTATTAAAACACCGTTGTCGGCGGAAATTAAAAAAACAAAACTTACAGAAGGCATGGTTATGAAAGCGGCTTATCCCGTGATCGACAGGAACAATAATCTGCTTTTGGGGGTTTTAGTGGGAGGTGTTTTAATTAATAAAGATAATGAAATAGTTGACCGGATTAAAGATACTGTTTACCACGGTGAAAAATACAAGGGTCGGGAAATGGGTGTGGCGACGATATTTCAGGGAGGAATCCGGATATCCACCAATGTCATGACCAAAGAAAATAAGCGAGCCATTGGGACGATTCTTTCCAAAGAAGTCTACGATCATGTAATCGTGCAAGAAAAGGACTGGGTGGGAAGGGCATTTGTGGTAAACGACTGGTACATAACCACCTATACGCCGATTTTTAATATAAACAAAAAAATAATAGGTGTTCTCTATACGGGCATCTTGGAAGCTAAGTATCGTGATATTATGTGGGAGATGATCTGGATTAATCTTGGTATCACCGTTTACGGCATGCTCATTGCATTTATTATCTCATTGCGCTTAGGCAACAATATCATTGAAAGAATAAGAATACTTAAACGAGCCACCGAAGCCATCGCCTCCGGAAACCTTGATTATAAACTTTCACCCGATAAAATATCTGGTTTCAATATGCTGGACGAAGCCTTTAATGAAATGGCCAGGTCTCTGAAAGAGCACAATGATCAATTGCAAAAGTTATACGAACATGTCGCGAAGACGGAAAAATTAACTGCACTGGGAGAAATGGCGGCGGGAGTAGCGCACGAAATAAATAATCCATTGGGGGGAATACTTCTTTACGGCAATCTTGTGCTGGAAGACATTCATCCGGATAGTCCTGTAAGAGAAAATGTTCAGAAAATAATTTATCAGGCAAATCGCTGCAAAGAAATTGTGCAGGGCCTGCTTGATTTTTCACGTGCTCCCACGAGGGAAATGGACGCGGTGCAGATTAATCAGATTATCGATATATCTCTTAAACTGGTTAAGGATCAGGCAATGTTTCACGGTATTGAAATAGAGGAGAAATTGGGGCACAATCTTCCAGCGGTATGGGGTGACAAATCAATGTTGGAAGAGGTGTTTTTGAATTTGTTTGTAAATGCCGCCGATGCCATGAATGGCAAAGGAAAATTAAAAATTATCACCGAGATTAATGATAGCGACAGTATCAGAATCCTAATATCGGATACCGGTAAAGGTATTAACAAAGAACACATTTCTCATATTTTTGAACCTTTTTTCACGATAAAAGAGCCGGGTCGCGGGACGGGTCTGGGTCTCTCTATCGTGTACGGAATTATTCAGAAGCACAACGGTTCCATTGATGTTGAAAGTGAATTGGATAAGGGTACAACCTTCATTATACTCTTCCCCATATACAGGGAAGAATAAAACAGCTTTTGCTTTTTACGAGGTTGCATGACAGGATTTACAGCATTATTTTTTAGTTGAAAAGTGTAGTATTTATCTCTCCGATGATTTTTTCGATTAATCCTGGAAGTTTATCATTTAATTCTGATGAGAGTGATTCGTCAAAAGTTAGCTCATCGCCTATTTCAACTCCATAAACTGCCGCAAGGCAGGGCATATTGTATCCACATTGAACACCAAGTTCCATCAGTTCGAAAATATTCAGTCCGTGGGAAGAAAAGAGATGATTTGTGCCATGTTGTTCCTCTTCGTCAATCTTTTTCATCTCGCCCAATTTGCCACCGCGGGTGGTCATGGCATCGATAATAAATAATTTGTCATAACCGATAATCAAATCAAAAAGAGAAAGACCAATCATGGCGCTTGATGCCACGTCTGCTCCGGGGATTTTGTTTCGGAGCTTTTCTGCCAGCAACAAACCTACGCCATCATTTGATAAGATAGGATTGCCCATACCAAGAATAAGTATTTTCATAAAGTTCTTCTCAGCGACGTATTTCCCTGATTATACTGCCTTCGTAATCCCTGATGCGAACTTCCAAGGGCATTTTTCCTGGCAGAGAGTGAGTAGCGCAGGAGAGACAGGGGTCGTACGCTCTGAAGGCCATTTCGACCATGTTTAGAAAGCCCTCCTTAACTTCCGGCCCGTGTACGAATTCCTGAGCAGCTTTTTTTATCGACAGGCAGATGGGGGCAGCGTTGTTTTGTGTGGCCACGATGAGATTAACTTTGGTGAGAATGCCTTCATCGTCCGTTTCGTAGTGATGGAAAAGCGTTCCGCGAGGCGCTTCCACACAGCCCACGCCTTTGTTTCTGAGTTTCAGATTCATATTTCTGATATCTTTGCTGGTGAGGCGAGGATCATCTGCGATGATCACATTATGTTCCGCCGCCTGCAATGCGCAGATAAGTCTTGCCCAGTGTGTGGCAAGCGTATGATGAGCGGGTTTGCCTCCCAGAGTGTCAAACATTACTTCCATCTCTTTCTGCGCCAGTGGAGTCTGCATGGCGTTGGCTACGTTAAGACGGGCAAGCGGAGCCACACGGTAAAGAGAAGTTCCATTGCCTTCCTTTAACCCCTGCCAGCCAAGTTGTCTCAAATGGGTAAGCCTTATGTATGTCCACGGCTCCACCCATTCGCCTATAAACTGGTCGTAATCTCGCGGTGAAAATCTTACATACTCCTTGCCTTCCGGATCAATGACTTTTACAGTCCCATCGTAAAAAGTTGTCTGATCGTTGTCATCTACAAGGGCCATATAATATGTTTTCAGTTTGTAGGCTTCATTAAGGATCAGTTCCAGATAAGTTTTGTTTGCCAGGACTACATCCTTGAAAAGCTGAATGGCGAACTTGGCGAAGTCGAGTGAGAATAAAGCAGTATCTTTCACCCATTTGCGATCCTGTTCCGTAAATCCCCGTGGGACACCGCCGGGTAGCCCTCCTTCCGGGTGCGGTGCCTTAGTAAAAATATGCCGGATAATATCGCGATTTCTTTTCCTGACTTCAATGACTTTGAGGCCGATTTCTTTGCCGACTTTGCCGATAACGCCTAATATATTACGTTCTTTTGGATCCGCGTCAGGACCGACTACGAAGTCGGGGGCGGCCAAAAAGAAAAAATGAATATAATGGTCTTCAATATAGAAAGCATTGAATTCAAGCTCCCTGATTAGCCGCGCGGCGGGTGTAGGCTCCACGTTGTACAGATCATCAAGTGCTTTAGTGGCGGCCATATGGTGCGCAGACGGGCAAACCCCGCAAATATTGGGTACAATTCTCGGCATTTCTTCTGCGGGTCTACCTAAGCAAAAACGCTCAAAACCACGTAATTCGGCAACTTGCCAGAAAGCATCTTTTACTTTGCCTTTCTCGTCGAGAAGAATTTCTATTTTTCCATGACCCTCCAGCCTGGTAATGGGATCTATAGTTATTTTCCTCGCCATTTTTATTTCTCCTTGTTTTTTTGTTTCAACGACGCGGAAGGAAGACTGAAGCGGTAGCAGTAACCAGCCAGATCAGTAATTCCGTCGATTGTTTTTTGCGCAGCTTCTTCGCTTTCTGCACCAATCAGCGCGGCAAGCCCGGAAATAAATTTTGCGC
>JBBIHZ010000151.1:0-5117 GCA_037446735.1 Deltaproteobacteria bacterium | reverse complement strand
TGCATTTGAGCCGCTTGTGCGAGGATTTTGTATTGTGGTCATCGGAAGAATTCGGCTTTGCGGAAATTTCCGACGCTTATACTACGGGCAGCTCGATCATGCCGCAGAAGAAAAACCCCGACGTGGCAGAACTGATCAGAGGCAAGACGGCGAGGGTTTATGGAGACCTTATCGCGATAATGACTTTGCTCAAAGGTTTGCCCATGACATATAACCGCGATTTGCAGGAAGATAAGGAACCGCTGTTTGACGCGCTCGACACGACTAAGAACTGTCTGGCGATCTTCACGCAAATGCTGGCCAACACGAAATTCAATACGGAAAAGATGCGCGCCGCGTTGGATGAAAGTTTCTGCGCGGAGACCGATATCGCGGAATATCTGGTAAAAAAAGGGGTTCCTTTTCGGCAGGCGCATGAAATAGTCGGCAAAATTGTGGCCGAGTGCCTGAAATATGAGAAAAAGCTGGATGAATTAACCCTTGCCGATTATCAAAAATATTATCGGGGATTTTCTTCCGACATCCATGATATTATTAAAATGGAAAAAGTGATCAACGCGCGCGAGCACGCGGGAGGCACGGCGACTGACGCCGTTGTGGAAAGGATAGGGGAAATTGAAAAAGGCAAGAAATAAAATATTTATTATAGCTATGGCGGCAGTTGTTTTATCCGGATGCGGGATTAAAAACAATCCTGTTCCCTCCGTATCAATGGTTGATTACCGTCCGCTGGTGGGCAATATTATGGCAACTCCTCAGGAAGACGGCGTTTTACTGAGCTGGGAGCTGAATGATAAAAAAGTCGCCATCAGAAATATATATATTGAAAGAAGCCAGCCGGGCGCGGCCGGTAACGAATGCCCAGGCTGTCCGCAGACGTTTGAAAGAATGGGACGACTGCGGGTAGAGCGCCTATTGTTGCCGAGAGAGCAACTCAAAAAAATGAGCTTTACTGATAAGAAGGTCGAAAAAGGGAAAATGTATAATTATCGCCTCCTCCTTTGTGATGAGGCGGATGTTTGCCAGGATAAACCTGCGGCGCAGATAACTTTTAATTAAAGGAGTTTTTATATGTTCAGGGGAGCGATTGTCGCTATTGTCACGCCTTTTAAAAACGGCAAGGTCGATGAGGAAGCGTTGCGTGAACTGATTGAGTTTCAGATTGCCAACGGGACGGATGGAATTGTTCCTTGCGGCACGACCGGGGAATCAAGCACCCTTTCCCATGAAGAACATGACGCGGTTATTGAAATTACCATAGACGCCGTGAAAAAGCGCGTGCCGGTTATCGCCGGGACGGGTTCAAACAGCACGGATGAAGCGCTCCGCCTGACGCAGCACGCCTATAAAGCGGGAGCGGACGGCGCTCTCATTGTTTGCCCTTATTACAACCGTCCGACGCAGGAGGGCCTGTATCAGCACTTTAAGAAGATTGCGGAAAACGTTCCCATTCCCATAGTTCCATATAATATTCCCAGCCGCACCGGAGTTAATCTTCTGCCGCCCATGGTGGCAAAGCTGGCGAAGATAAAAAATGTCGTCGGTATCAAGGAGGCGTCCGGCTCGCTTAAACAAATGGGCGATATCATCGAGTCGTGCCCGGCGGATTTCGCCGTACTATCCGGCGATGACAATTTCACGTTGCCGCTTTTATCGATCGGCGGAGCGGGCGTGATTTCCGTTGTGTCCAATGTTGTGCCGGCGGACATGGCCGGACTGGTGGACGCGTTTGCCGTCGGAGATATTAAGAAAGCGAGGTCCTTGCACTACAAGATGTCGGCGCTGATGGACGCGCTCTTTATTGAAGTCAATCCCACACCGGTGAAAGCGGCGCTGGCCATGATGGGCAAAATTAAGGAAGAATACAGATTGCCTCTTTGCAAAATGGCGGATGCCAACCGGGACAAGCTGAAAAAAGTTATGACCAATTACGCCCTGATTTAATTATTTTTATATAATGATCACAATAAGGAGATAATTTATCATGGTTAAAGCTGTTGTTACCGGAGCCGGCGGAAGAATGGGTGGAAGAATCATCAGTTTGATCTCCCCACTTTCGGATATAAAAGTGGTGGCGGCGGTGGAAGCCGCACGCCATCCGATTGTTGGTCGTGATGTCGGCCAGGCTCTTGGCTTGGGCCGGACGGGAATATTGGTCTGCGATAAATTAGCCGACTGTATCGAACAGGCGGATGTGGTGATTGATTTTACCAATCATGAAGCGTCTCTGCGCTACCTGAAAATAGCGGGAGAAAACAAACGCGCTATCGTTATTGGTTCCACCGGTTTCACTTCCGAAGAGATGAAGGAAGTAAAGGAATTGGCAAAGAACGCGCGCTGTGTTCTCTCTCCCAATATGAGCGTGGGAGTAAACGTGCTCTGGAAGGTGCTGGAAGAATGCTCCGGCATATTGGGAGATGATTACGATGTGGAAATAATTGAGGCCCATCACCATCTGAAAAAGGACGCGCCCAGCGGCACGGCGATGCAGATGGCGCAAATCATTGCCGATAAATTAGGCCGCGATCTGGAAAAAGAAGCTGTTTATACGCGGCGGGGCATGATTGGCGAGAGGACGAAAAGGGAAATAGGCATCCAGACAATTCGCGCGGGAGATATTGTCGGCGAGCACACAGTAATTTTCGGCGGCGTCGGAGAGAGACTGGAGTTCATTCACCGGGCGCAAAGCAGAGATAATTTTGCCAAAGGAGCGATTCGCGCGGCCAAGTGGATTGTCAACCAAAAAAACGGCCTGTATGATATGCAGGATGTTTTGGGGCTGCGCCGAAAGTAATTCTTTTAAAATTGGAACATATCGTCTGCCATATAGGAATTGGCTCCAATATAGGAGATGCTTTACAAAATTGCAGACGTGCTGTAGAAGAAATTTGCCGCATTGAGTCAGTGTCGCTAATTACCCGTTCGTCCTTTTACCGGACAGAACCGGTAGGAGATATAGATCAGGGTTATTTTGTAAACGCGGCGGCGGAGATTACTACCACGCTCAAGGCGCGGGAGTTATTAAACGCGCTGGAGACAGTTGAAAGAAAAATGGGGCGGGTCAGGGCGTTAAAAGGAGGCCCGCGTATAATTGATTTGGATATTTTGTTTTACGGTCAGGCCGTTATTGACGAAGGAGATTTAGTGATTCCGCACCCGGAATTGCACAAGCGCCGTTTTGTGCTGGAACCGCTGAGCGAGATTGCCTCCTACGCAATTCATCCTGTTTATGGCGTTTCCGTAAGGGGATTGCTTGATAGGCTCAAAGATAGTAAAAGCGTGGCAAAATTGAATAGATAATGATATTAATGGTTTAGATAATGTTTTTTCGCGCGGTAATTTTTTTAATCTTAATTTTTCTTCTTTATAAAGTGCTGAAATCGTTTAAGGTAAACCGTTTAGCCAAAAATAAAGAAGAAGGTGTTTCGCCGCGAATTGTCGGAGAAGATTTGGTGGAAGATCCCGTATGCCACAAACATATTCCGGTAAGCCAGGCTTATAAAAAAGATATTGCGGGAAAAACACATTACTTTTGCGACAAAGAATGTCTGGAAAAATATACATCTGCAAATCAGAGATAAATTAATATGGAGGGTCTATGAAGTTTTTTATTGATACCGCCAACATTGAAGAAATAAAGGAAGGGCTGAAACTCGGCATGGTGGATGGCGTAACCACGAATCCATCGCTTATTGCCAAAGAAAAAAAAAGCTTTGAGATTGTCGTTAAAGAAATATTAAAAAATGTCGCCGGGCCGGTGAGCCTGGAAGTGGTAAGCATGGAAGCAAAGGCGATGTTTGAAGAAGGGAAAAAACTTGCCCAGTGGGGAAAAAATGTCGTTATCAAGGTTCCCCTTTGCACGGAAGGATTGAAAGCGACAAAGATGTTCGCCGAGGCGGGTATTGACGTCAATGAAACGCTGATTTTTTCGCCGTTGCAGGCGCTTATGGCTGCCAAAGCCGGCGCGCGTTATGTTAGCCCGTTTGTGGGACGCCTAGATGATATCGCGCACGACGGCATGGAAATTATCGAACAGATTTTGGAAATATTTGATAATTACGAATATGAAACGGAAGTAATCGTGGCCAGCATCAGGCACCCCCGACATGTACTGGACGCGGCAATGATGGGCGCCGATATTGCCACAATTCCGTTTAAGGTTATCAACCAATTAGCCCAGCACCCGCTGACGGATCGCGGCATTGAAATGTTTTTGGAAGACTGGAAAAAAGTTCCCCAATGATATTATTTGTTTAGGCCTGATATGATACCGAAGAAAGAAATTCTCACTCTGCCCAATATTATCACGCTGATCAGAATAGGAATGGTGCCCTTTCTTTTCACGTTGCTTCTTTCTCCGGGAAAATTCTGGAGTTTGGTTCTGGCGATTTTTTTTATTCTTGTTTCGCTGACGGACTTTATTGATGGCTACATTGCCCGGAAGTATTCGCTTGTAACAACTTTGGGAAAATTTCTAGATCCGATGGCGGATAAGCTGATTGTCAATTCAGCGATGATTCTGATGATTCCCATTGGACGGATAGACGCCTGGATTGTGGCAATCATCATCATCCGCGATTTTCTTGTAGACGGAATTCGTTCCATTGCTTCCACGGACGGCATGTATATTCAGGCGAGCGAATGGGGAAAGAAAAAGACCCTGGCGCAATCAATTGCGATTACGGCCCTGATCATCCATTACCCCCTGTTTGGTATTGACGCGCACTTTGTGGGAACGATAATTTTATACGTCGCGCTCTTTCTGACCATTATTTCCGGGCTGGATTATTTCATTAAGTATTACCGCTATAAATCAAAAAATAGGTAATCTTTAGATCTAAGAAAAAAAATGGGCACAGGCAATTTAGTCCTTTCGCGTAAAATTTAATAATCGCGGTGATTTAGCATTTTTTTATTGACAAGAGACTTCCTTTTAAGATAGTAACTTGGCGCTTTTACGAGCGGGCGTAACTCAGCGGTAGAGTGCTACCTTGCCAAGGTAGACGTCGACGGTTCAAATCCGTTCGCCCGCTCCATTTTTTTTGGCGGCATAGCCAAGTGGCTAAGGCAGCGGTCTGCAAAACCGTTATTCTCCGGTTCAAATCCGGATGCCGCCT
>JBBIHZ010000150.1:0-5120 GCA_037446735.1 Deltaproteobacteria bacterium | reverse complement strand
ATCCAAAAGGCGGGGGCGCCGGCACCGAAAGAATAGTTCACAAGGGGGCGATTCATGTTCACATCTTTAAAACTGAGAATGTTGACCACGGCGGTTGCCTGTCTGGCTGCCGTGGTTTTCTTAATACCTACTTTTGTTTCCGATATCCCTGCTCCCTGGAATAAGTTCCTGCCTAAAGAAAAAATTCATCTGGGGCTGGATTTGCAAGGCGGCATGCATCTGGTTCTGGAGGTGGACACGCAAAAAGCTCTTGAAGCCATGATGGGCAGATCTGCTGAAAATCTTAAAGAAACTTTGATGGATAATAGAGTGCGCTTCCGCAATCTGAAAACCGTGGAAGACAGGACAATTACATTCGAGCTGTCCGAATCGGCCGCCAAGGCAGACCTGGAAAAAATAATGCGTGCCGAATTTCCGGATCTGGAAATCGCCTCTTCAACTCCCCGTGACGGCGGGCAACTCGTCAGCATTAAATTAAATGAGAAAAGAGCGGTAGAGCTGCAGAAAATTACCGTGGAGCACTCACTCGAAACAATCAGAAACAGGGTGGACCAGTTCGGCATTACCGAGCCGGAAATTGTCCCCCAGGGCGACAACCGCATCATGGTTCAATTGCCCGGCATAAAAGATCCGGAAAGAGCAAAAAATCTCATCGGCAAAACAGCGCTGCTTGAATTCAAGCTTGTTGATGATGAACATTCCCTGGAAGAGGCGCTGCGCGGCAATATTCCCGAAGGCGCGATAATCGCCTACGGCCTGCGCGAAGACCGCTCCTCCGGCCAAAGAGGTTCCGTGCCCTACTTGCTGAAAAGCCGGGCGCTGCTTACGGGCGCTTCTCTGGAAACAGCCAAAGTGCAGATTTCCGACCGCTTTGGCGAGCCGACTGTTTCTTTAAAATTCAGTTCGCAGGGAGCGGTTGATTTCGACCGCATCACCGCGGAAAATGTCCGGAGGCGTTTAGCGATAGTGCTGGACGGCGTTGTGCATTCCGCGCCGGTAATTCAGGAAAGAATTTCCGGCGGGCAGGCGCAGATATCCGGAAATTTCACCCTTGAAGAAGCCCGTGACCTGGCGATTGTTCTGCGCGCCGGCGCGCTTCCTGCGCCGGTGAACATTCTGGAAGAACGGACCGTCGGACCGTCGCTGGGCAGCGACTCGATCCGGCAAGGCATCATGGCCACCATCATCGGCTCCCTGCTGGTGATTTTCTTCATGCTCATTTATTACCGCCTTTCGGGCGGCATCGCGGATTCAGCCTTAATCTTTAATATAATTTTAGTCTTGGGCATTTTAGCCGCTTTTCGGGCAACGCTTACCTTACCGGGCATCGCGGGATTACTACTCACGGTGGGCGTCGCGGTGGACGCCAACGTCTTGATTTTTGAAAGAATAAAGGAAGAGTTAAGAACGGGAAAAACCATCCGCCTGGCCATTGACACGGGTTTTAAAAGGGCATTCATCACTATTCTGGACACACATATCACGGGAATTGTATCCGCCGCGTTTCTCATTATGTTCGGATCCGGCCCGATTAAAGGATTCGCGGTAACGCTGATTATCGGCTTAATTGTCAGCTTATTTACCGCGTATTTCGTCACCAGAGTGCTTTTTGACTACTTCACGATTAAATTTAACGTTAAGAAACTGAGCATATAAAACCATCATTTAGCGCGCGGGAGAAAAACTACTATGGAGTTTATCAAACCAGGGACGAATTATGATTTTGTAGGAAAAATGAAATACGCGATCATTTTTTCTGCTGTTTTAATTTTAGTCAGCATCGTCTCGGTGATTATCCGAGGCGGGCTGAATCTCGGTATTGATTTCGCGGGTGGAACAATCGTTCAGGTTAAATTTCAGAAGGATATTGCCGCCGATGAAATCAGGACAGCCCTCAAATCAACCTCTCTCGAAAACAGCATCATTCAGCATTTCGGGACGAATGAGTTCTTGATTCGGACGGCGGAGTCACTGCACGAGCAGGAACTGTTTAACGAAAACGTGCAAAAGCCACTGACCGCCGCTTTCCAGCAGGATTACGAGATAAGAAGAGTCGAGGTTGTCGGCTCCAAAGTCGGCATGGATTTTCAGCGCAAGGCAATTTTCGCCGTTCTCGTTTCATGGCTAGCCATGCTTATTTACATTGCCTGGCGGTTTGAATTCCGCTACGGACTGGGCGGTATCCTTGCCATTATACACGATGTGCTCATTATCATCGGCGCTGTTTCCATACTCAAAATAGAATTCACCATTTCCATCCTGGCGGCGCTTTTCTTTATCATCGGCTTTTCCATCAACGACACGATTGTCGTGCTGGACAGAATCCGGGAAAACGTAAAGCTACACGCGCGGCGGAAACTGGCGGACTTAATCAACCTGAGCATCAACCAGACACTGAGCCGGACCATCCTGACATCGCTAACCGTATTTTTGACCGTTCTATCGTTGTACTTTTTCGGCGGGCCGGTCATTAATGATCTGTCATTGGCGCTTTTAGTCGGGGTGATTGTGGGCACCTATTCATCCATTTTTATCGCCTGTACTATTGTTTTATATTTTGAAAACTTTCAGTTGACCGGGATGAAAAGGAAATAGCATTTTGTTTTCCCTTGGCTCCATAGCGCTCACGTTGTTTTTTCTGATTTTGTTTGTTGGAGTTTTTTTAACCTTGTTTGATCTGTTGGGAACGGTCATCATTTTTACCGATGTTTTGCTCTACGCACTTTTTAATGGCCTAGAAAAAATCGGCATTCCCACTATCTTGGTTTTGCTTTTCACCGCTTTGATCGTTGAAGCGGTTGATTTTTATCTGGTAATGAAAGGGGCCCACCAGCAAAAAATTACCGCAAAAAGGTTTTTGCTCAGCGCGCTGGGAGCGATCATAGTGTCTTTTATTTTCACTCATTTTTGGGGCGGGCCAGGACTTTGGAGCGGATTTTTTCTCGGCGGATTTGGCACAATGATAACGCTGGAAATCTTCCGGCAGAAAAAATTAAGGAAACCCTATCGCGCTTCCCCGGGGACGCTTTTTGCCATGGGGGCAAGAAAACTTTCCAAAGGATTGATCGCGCTCTTTATGGTGGCTTTCTCTCTTTCTCAAATTTACTTCTGAGGTTTAAATAAAATGTCCAAAAAAAGCGAAATAGCAAAAGAAAAAAAAACAAAATCAAAAGCACAAGAATATATTGAAGCGATAATAATTGCCATACTTATCGCTCTTTTCATCAGAACATTTATCGTGGCCGCGTATAAAATTCCCTCCCGTTCGATGGAACCCACGCTTTTGGTCGGAGATCATCTTCTGGTGAATAAGTTTATCTACGGCATAAAAATACCGGTAATCAGGAAAATCATTATTCCCTTCACTGAACCCAAGAGAGAGGACATTATTGTTTTTATCTATCCCCATGACCGCTCCAAGGATTTTATCAAGCGCGTTATCGGCGTGAGCGGAGACAAGATAGAAATCAAAAACAAAAAAATATTTATCAACGACAAGCAATACTCGGACAAATACGGCATTTATGCCGACAGTGTCGTTTATCCGGCTTCCCTGCAGCCGCGGGACAACTTCGGCCCCGTTGTCGTTCCGCCCAACGCGGTTTTTGTCATGGGGGACAACCGCGACGAAAGCGCAGACAGCCGTTTCTGGGGCTTTGTCGACCTGAAGGATGTCGAGGGAAAGGCGCTGATCATTTACTGGTCGTGGAACAGCGAAGAAAAAGAGGATATCCTCTGGAAACTGCGCTGGAATCGCCTGGGCAATCTTTTGCATTGAAAAAATTAAAAATTTAGCGCTTGACAGAAAACCGCCACAGCGGTATAAGTTCATAATAATAAGACCTTTTAATTTGATCCGGCGAGATTAAAAAAGGACCTTTTCATGAAGCAAAAACAAATAAATAAAGCACAAAGCTTTTCTCCTCCTGGGGAAAGGCTTTTTTTTTGCGCCAGCAAAATATTTTTGTACGAATTGTTTTCGGACAAAGGTTATTCCGGTTAGGGGATCACGGGCTATGTCGCAGAATAAAATAAAAACTGTGATGGACAAGGAAGGAATCGAACGTTGCCTGACCAGAATCGCCTACGAAATTCTGGAAAAAAACAAAGGCATAGAAGATCTCGTCCTGGTCGGCATCAGAACCGGCGGCGTCCATCTGGCGGAAAGACTGCAGAAGAAAATATCGGCAATTGAAGGCGGCAAAATTCCTCTGGGCATTCTGGATATCACGCTTTACCGCGACGATCTCTCGAGCGCAAAAAAGAAACCGCGCCTGGGCAAAACAAAAATACCCTTCTCGCTGGACAATAAAATAGTCGTGCTCATTGATGATGTTCTTTTCACCGGTCGGACTATCCGGGCGGCGATGGACGCCTTGATTGATTTCGGCAGGCCGAAAATGATTCAGCTAGCCGTTTTAATCGACCGCGGCCACCGTGAGCTTCCGATCCGCGCCGACTTTGTCGGTAAAAATCTGCCTTCCTCGCTCTGGGAAGCGGTCAGCGTCAATCTGGTGGAAAAAAACGGCGTGGACGAGGTTGTGATAAGGGAAGATAATTAAATCCGAAAACGGCTCGCTTAATGAAGTTTGATAAAAAAGATATTCTCGGCATGAAAGACCTTTCCGTGGAGGAAATTAATCTTATTCTGGAAACGGCCGAATCGTTTCTGGAAATTTCCACGCGGGAAATCAAAAAAGTGCCGACATTGCGCGGCAAAACCATCATTAACCTGTTTTATGAAGCCAGCACCCGTACCAGAACATCGTTCGAAATTGCCGGCAAACGGCTAAGCGCCGATACCATAAATATTTCCGCCTCCACCAGTTCCGTCGTCAAGGGAGAAACTCTTATTGATACGGCGCGCAACCTCGAGGCAATGAATCCCGATATCATCGTTATCCGCCACAGCGCCGCCGGCGCGCCGCATCTGCTGGCGAAGCTAGTAAAACAATCAATTATCAACGCGGGCGATGGCGCGCACGAGCATCCGACACAGGCGCTTTTGGACATGATGACCATCAAAGAAAAAAAGGGCCGCCTGCAGGGCTTAAAAGTAGCGATTGTCGGCGATATCGCGCACAGCCGCGTGGCCCGCTCCAACATCTACGGCCTGACTA
>JBBIHZ010000149.1:0-5144 GCA_037446735.1 Deltaproteobacteria bacterium | reverse complement strand
GCCAATAAAATTATAAATGAGGATCTGGACGGAGCAATGCGTCTGCAGGAATGGCTCTTTAGAAGCTACATCGGCTCCGAGGATAATCATCAGCGGATCGATGCCCTACAGGAAAAGCTCAAAACAATGAAAAGGAAATAATAATTAATTAATTTTACTGCCTTATATGGCCGTATAAAAAGTGTTCTTCCCTTAAAAATGTGGCTATGATTATATTAAAATTATCATAGTCACACTATGAAAAAAAATAAACCTTGACAGTCTCACTATAATGACATAGCTTAGTATTGACGCCAAAGGACGTCATTACTATGACTGATTCCGGACGGGCAAAAATCAGAAAAGACCGCATCATGGAAGCGGCTTTGCATATTTTTGCGGAGAAGGGCTTTCAAAATGCCACGATCACGGAAATCAGCAAAGAGGCCGGCGTATCCGAGGCAACAATTTACGAATATTTCGGCACTAAGGAAGACTTGCTTTTTGCCATCCCGGAAAAAATATCCAACCAGACCTACGACGAATCATCGAAAATTCTCCCCTACATAAAAGGCGTGGAGGGAAAACTGCGGGCGATATTGCTTTCTTATTTCAATCTTTACCAGTTCAACCCACATTATTCCGCGCTGGTTTTGCTGCAGCTGATGTCGAACAAAAGATTTCGGGAAACACCCGCGCACGCGGCAATCCGTCGTTCCGCGCACCGCCTGCTTGATTGTATCCGGGAAGGAATTACGGAAGGAACTTTCAAAAAGGACGCGGACGCGTATCTGATTCGTTCCATGCTGATGGGCACTATTGAGCATTTATTTATACAGTGGCACATGCAGGGAAGACCTAAAACAGAAAAAAGCATTATGGATATGCTCGATCCTTTTATCGAAATTGTTCTGGACGGGATACGGGCGAAAAAAGAAGAGCCCCATTTCACTCTCTATTTGAAAAATGAAGACGCGCGGGCGATGGCATGTCTATTGGAGGGAAAAAATGTCGCGGAAAAAAAACAGCCGAAAAGAATGTTAAAAATTCCCCAGGCTAAAAAACACATTAATTAGCGAAAGGTATAAAGAAAGGAGCACCACTTTATGAGGACGAAACAGGACTACATTAAAGGGCTGTCCAAGATGAAACGCAATCTGTATTTCGACGGACAGTTAATCGACAGGACGGACGAGCTGCAGATGGACTGTCTCAACGTTATAGGGACTACGTATGACGAGGCGGCCAAGCCGGAAAATGAAAAGTTGATGACGGCAACCTCTCATCTTACCGGTGAGAAAATCAACCGCTTTAATCACATTCATCAAAACACGGAAGATCTGCACAACAAGCAGGACATGACCAGAATGCTGTGCCAGAAGGTCGGCGGCTGTATCCAGCGCTGCATGGGCATTGACGGAACCAACGCCATTTATAACGTCTCTTTTGAGGCGGATAAGCAAAATAAGGGTGCCACGCAGTATCACGAAAATTTCAAGAAATGGCTTACCCGTTTCCAGAAGGAAGATTTGATCGGCTGCTGTGCCCAGACGGACGTAAAGGGCGACCGCATGTTGCGTCCCGCGGATCAGCCCAATCCCGGCGCTTACGTGCGTATTAAGGAAAGATTAAAAGACGGTATTGTGGTGGAAGGCTGCAAGGTGCACATTTCGGAAGCTTCCGTGGCTGATGAAGTGCTGGTTCTACCAACCCGTGCGCTACGCCCCGAAGATAAGGATTACGCGGTGGCATTTGGCGTGCCTGGTGACTGGGACGGATTAAAGCAGGTAGTGACAATTCACAATCTCAGGCCGCGTGAACATTACAAACGCGGATTTGTTCCCGGCTCTACCGATTCCTACATGATTTTTGATAATTGCTTTGTGCCTTGGGAACGCGTGTTTCTTGCCGGTGAACATCAGCACGGCGGCGTTCTGGCGCTTCTTTTCGCGCTGTTCCACCGTCATTCCTATTCCGGATGTAAGCCCGCTATCGGTGACATTATTCTGGGCATGGCAGCGCTGGCAGCGGAATGCAATAACGTACACAAGGCTGAACACGTGCGCGAGAAGCTCGCGGAAATTATCATGACCATCGAACTGGGTTATGCGGCGGGTTATACTGCCTCCGATCTGGGAAAGCCGGAAGTTTATATTCCCGGCGTCGGCTTTATGCCTTATGGTCCTGGTTCCTACATCCCGCATTCAATTTACTGCAATGTTGGACGCTGCCTGTCTGGCGAGGCTGTCTGGCGTGAAGCGGAAATTCTTTGCGACATCGCCGGCGGCGTCGTGGCGACATTCCCGCATGAAAAAGATTTTGCTCATCCGGAAGTAGGCCCGGCGTTGTTGAAATACACCAAGCGCAATCCGAAAATGTCCGCCGAAGATCAGGCGCAATTCTGGCGCTTCTTGGGTGACGCACTGTGCTCGGCAACCGGCGGCATTGCCAATGTGGGTAACTACCACGGCGGTGGCTCCCCAATTATGGAGCAGATTGCCATTACCACGCAGTATGACATCGAATCCCGCAAGAAACTGGTAAGATATATTGCGGGAATGAGCGGCGGTGACAGGGAAGCGCTGGCCCCAAAGACTGACAAGAAAAAAACCAAATAAATATTATATTTTAGGGGGGGAGGATTTTTACAGCCTTTACAGCCTCCCCCTAAGTTTATTGTAGGGGGACGGGGCTTTATGAGAACAAAACAAGATTATATAAATGGGCTGTCCAGAATGAAACGCAATCTGTATTTCGACGGGCAGTTAATCGACAGAACGGACGAGTTGCAGATGCGCTGCCTCAATACCATTGGCACGACTTACGACGAGG
This sequence comes from Deltaproteobacteria bacterium, assembly GCA_037446735.1. Classification (GTDB taxonomy): domain Bacteria; phylum Desulfobacterota; class Syntrophia; order Syntrophales; family Smithellaceae; genus UBA4810. Next base: position 2,333 of record JBBIHZ010000149.1, on the reverse strand, counting down.
CGGCCAAGCCGGAAAACGAAAAATTGATGACGGCGATTTCTCATCTCACCGGCGAACGCATCAACCGTTTCAACCATATTCATCAAAATACCGCCGACCTGCACAACAAGCAGGATATGACCAGAATGCTGTGTCAGAAAGTCGGCGGCTGCATTCAACGCTGCATGGGTACGGATGCCACCAATGCTATTTATAACGTTTCCTTTGAAGCGGATAAAGCCAATAACGGCGCCACGCAGTATCACGAGAATTTCAAAAAATGGCTGACGCGTTTTCAGAAAGAGGATTTGATTGGCTGCTGCGCGCAGACGGACGTTAAAGGCGACCGCATGCTGAGGCCTGCGGACCAGCCCAACCCCGGCGCCTACGTGCATATTAAGGAAAGATTAAAGGACGGCATAGTTGTAGAGGGATGTAAAGTCCATATTTCGGAGGCCTCCGTGGCTGATGAGGTTCTGGTGGTCCCGACTCGCGCCCTGCGCGAACAGGACAAAGATTACGCCGTGGCCTTCGCCGTGCCCGGTGACTGGGACGGTTTGAAGCAGGTGGTGACTATCCATAACCTGCGCGAAAGGGAACATTTCCCGCGCGGTTTCATGCCCGGTTCTACCGACTCCTACATGATTTTTGAAAACTGCTTTGTGCCGTGGGAAAGAGTGTTTTTGGCCGGTGAATATCAGCACGGCGGTGTCAACGCGCTTTTATTTGCATTGTTTCATCGCCATTCCTATTCCGGCTGCAAGCCCGCAATCGGGGATGTCATTCTGGGCACAGCGGCGCTTGCCGCGGAATGCAACAATATTCAGAAAGCGGAGCACGTGCGAAAAAAGCTCGCGGAAATAATCATGGTGACAGAACTGGGTTATGCCGCGGGTTACACGGCGTCCGATCTGGGCGGCCCGCAGGTCTTCATGCCCGGCAAAGGATTTGTTCCCTATGGTCCCGGCTCCTACATTCCGCATTCCATTTACTGTAATGTGGGACGCTGCCTTTCCGGCGAGGCTGTCTGGCATGAATCGGAAATACTCTGCGATCTGGCCGGCGGCGTTGTGGCGACTTTCCCGCACGAAAAGGATTTTGTTAACCCGGAAACGAAAGAAGATCTGCTTAAATACACCAAGCGCAGTTCGAAAGTATCCGTAGAAGACCAGGCCCAGTTCTGGCGCTTTCTGGGAGACGCTCTGTGCTCGGCTACCGGCGGTATCCGCAATATCGGCGCTTACCACGGCGGCGGCTCGCCTATTATGGAACAGATTGCCATTACCACGCAGTACGATATTGAATCCCGTAAAAAACTGGTAAAATACATTGCCGGCATGAGCGGTGGCGACAGGGAAGCTCTGGCTAAAAGCAATTTCATCAAGAGGCCTAAAAAAGACAAATAAATGTCGGATGATAAAATAATTCATTCGTAAAAAAATGATCAGTGTCCGCCCTGTTTTTAAACAGGGCGGATACTGGAAACAATATACACAATCATATTTAAGGAGAATTAAGCCATGTTCGATTTAAATCATTTTTCACTAAAAGGTAAGGTCGCGATTGTCACGGGCGGCGGGCGCGGTATCGGCCAGGCCATTGCTTTTGGTTTAGCCAAAGCCGGAGCCAAAGTTGTCGTCACCAGCCGTAAAATGGAAGATCTGGAAGCGACCGCCAAGGAAATCAAAGCAGCTGGCGGCGAGGCAATACCGCTGCAGTCGCATCTGGGCAGATATGAAGAGATACAGAAAATGGTCAACGCCGTTTTGGAAAAATACAAAAAGATAGACATTCTGGTAAACAATGCCGGCGCCAGCCCCGCGATGGCTTCCGTTTTGGATTCAGACGAACGCCTTTGGGACACTATCATGAATCTCAATCTGAAAGGAGTTTATTTTACCAGTCAGGCCGTGGCTAAAATCATGAAAAAGCAGGGTGGGGGAAAAATCATCAACGTGGCTTCTGTTGACGGTTTTAAACCGGAGCCGGGCGTGAGTGTCTATTCCATTTCCAAGGCCGGCTGCAGGATGATAACCAAGGCCTTCGCTATGGAACTGGCCGGAGCCAACATTCAGGTAAACACTATCGCCCCGGGGCCGATTGACACCAAGATGATGAATTCGCACTGGTTCCATATGTCTCCGGAAGAAGCCAAAAAGGCCAGAGAAGCCCTGGAAAAATCTCTGCCCACCGGACGCATCGGCAAACCGGAAGAAATCGCCGGTGCGGCTGTATATCTGGCATCGGAAGCATCCAATTATACGACAGGTACGGAAATTATCATTGACGGGGGCATTCTTCTCGGCAATCTTCTGGTTGCGGAAAAGTGATAAATTGCTTCCTTTGTAATTAAA
>JBBIHZ010000148.1:0-5150 GCA_037446735.1 Deltaproteobacteria bacterium | reverse complement strand
AAAGATGAAAAAGGTAAAAAACTGAAACTGGTTCTGGATTACAAAACCCTGGAATATGTTGTTCCCACCAAACCGGTATTTGAATCCATTGAAGCAGCAAAGAAGACCCCCGGTGGTTTTGCCGCCAAGCTAAAAGCGCTTTTTAACGGCGCTGATGTGGCTGCGGAAGTTGCGCGTGAATACCTGTGCAGAAACTTCATCTACGCGGCAAACCGTGTCCCCGAAATCAGCAATACGATTGTCGGCATCGATAACGCGATGAAATGGGGTTATAACCATGAAATGGGCCCCTTTGAAACCTGGGACGCCGTCGGAGTCAAAGAAGCTGTTGAGGAAATGAAGAAACTCAAGCTCAAGGTTCCCAAAAAGATCGAAGACATGCTTAAAACCAAGCATAAATCTTTCTACGTGAAGAAGAAAGACGGAACCTATTATTATGATTTCTCCAAAAAAACTTATGTGAAGATGGCGGAAAACCCCAAGATTATCCTGCTGCCGTCTCTAAAGGAAAGAAAGAAGGTTGTGGCAAGCAACCAGGCCGCGTCACTGGTGGATATCGGCGACGGCGTTGTCTGTCTCGAGTTCCATACCAAGATGAACGCGATTGAGCCAGACTTGACCCAGATGATTTTTGACAGCTGCGATATCGTGGAAAAGGATTTTGTCGGCATGGTTGTCGCCAACCACGCGACGAATTTTTCCGTGGGCGCAAATATTTTATTCGTTCTCGACGCCGCGCAGAAAAAGCAATGGGATCTTATCGGCAAAGGCATCGAGGATTTGCAGAATGCCAATATGCGGATGAAGTATCTTTCCAAGCCGGTGGTTACCGCTCCGGCCGGCATGGCGTTGGGCGGCGGATGCGAAATGGCTATCCACGGCGCAAAATGCCAGCCGCACTGTGAAACTTATATCGGCCTGGTGGAAGTCGGCGTCGGTGTCATTCCTGCTGGCGGCGGCGTCAAGGAATTGATGGTGCGCTGCACGGAAGGGCTTCCTGATGGCGTAGTGGAAGACGGCATGAATCTTCAGCAGATTTACGCGAAAGTTTTCCAGAATATCGCTATGGCTAAGGTATCGACGAGCGCCGCGGAAGGCATGGAATTGGGCTATATTCGCAAAACGGAAAACATCAGCCTCAGCCGCGACCAGCACATCTGGGATGCCAAGCAGACGCTTCTTGGCCTGGCCAAATATTACAGAAAACCCAGACCGGCAATGATTCCCGTTATGGGTGAAAATTTCCGTGGCATGATTGACGCCGCTCTTTACGGCATGAAACACGGCAACTACGTTTCTGATTATGACGTGCATGTCTCCAAAAAAGTCGCTTATATAATTTCCGGCGGTGATTGCCCCGAAGGAACCTGGGTGGCCGAGCAGGAAATTCTTGATTTGGAAAAAGAAGCGTTTATAAGTCTTATGGGCGAAGCAAAAACCCACGAGCGAATCATCCATATGCTCAACACGGGTAAACCGCTGCGCAACTAGAAAGGCAATTGAATAATGGGCGGCCGATGCTTTTTGCGTTAACCGCCGCATAAAACGAGAAAAAGAATAGATATATTTTAAGGAGGAAAATCATGCGTGAAGCTGTAATTGTCGAATCCGTGAGAAGTCCCGGAGGAAGATATAAAAGAGGCGGGCTGGCCGCTACCCGGGCTGACGAATATGGAATTCAGGTTGTTAAAGGTTTGATGGCCAGAGTGCCGCAGGTCAAACCGGAAGATATAGATGATTTAATCGTGGGATGTGCCTTTCCCGAACATGAAACGGGTATGAATCTGGGCAAAATCATTGCTCTGGGTGCGGATCTTGCCGAAAGCACCAGCGGCATGACAATAAACCGGTTTTGTTCGTCGGGTCTTCAGGCCATTGCCGACGCGACGGCCAAAATCCGTGCTGGCTGGTCGGATGTGATTATTGCGGGTGGTTGTGAAACAATGTCTCACATACCCATGGGAGGCGCCGCGCAGCGTCCCATTCCCGGTTACCCGTGGGATAAACCTTATCCCTATGTTTCTATGGGTATCACGGCGGAAAATGTGGCAACGAACTATAACGTTTCGCGTGAGGATCTGGATAAATTTGGTCTGGAGAGCAATCGCCGCGCCCATGAAGCGATTCAGGCGGGAAAGTTCAAAGACGAAATAATCCCGATCACGGCCTATAAATACAAAGTGAAGAACGGCAAAAGAGTTCGGGAAACCGTTACTTTTGACATGGATGACGGCGTGAGATGGCCGGCAAAACTGGAAGATATGGCAAAATTGAGATCGCCCTTCAAAGCGGGCGGTTCCTGTACCGCCGCCAATTCTTCGCAGATGACGGATGGCGCCGCTTTTTCATTGTTGATGACGGCAGAAAAAGCTCAGCAACTTGGCCTGAAACCATTGGCGAAACTTACCTATTATGCAGTTGCCGGTTGCAAACCGGAGGAAATGGGCATCGGTCCTTCCGTGGCGATACCAAAAGTGCTGAAACTCGCCGGGTTGACCGCTAATGACATTGATCTTTTTGAGATCAATGAAGCCTTTGCCTCGCAGGCCATCTATAGCTGCCGCAAAATCGGCATTGAAGAAAGATACTGGAAAGGCGATATCAATCCGAACGGCGGAGCTATTGCGTTGGGTCATCCTTTGGGATGCACCGGCGCCAAGCTGACCGCGCAGCTTTTATACGAGATGAAGCGCCGCGGCGCGAAAAGAGGCATTGTTTCGATGTGTATCGGTGGCGGCATGGGCGCTGCCGGCATCTATGAAATGCTGTAAGAAAAAAATTTTCTAGTGAAACTGAATTAAAATTGCCAGAGCCTCCGCTGTCTTATAAAGAGAATTGGGACAGCGGAGGTTTTTTAGTTGCAGAATCGTTTTGAGAAAAATTTAAAATAGCCCAATTGTTTTTCTAAAGATATTTTGCTTGAAATCCGATAATCTTTAAGTTATAGCAAATCAAAACGGGCGGTTAACTCAGCGGGAGAGTGCTACCTTCACACGGTAGAAGTCGCTGGTTCAATCCCAGCACCGCCTACCATTTTAAAAAAGAGTTTTTGGTGATATCCAATAGCTCTATTTTTTTCCCCTCATCGTGGAAAGATATTTTCTGCATAGTTCCCGGTAATATTCAATTCCGGCTTTCGCGGTCAGTTTCTGGTTTTCCGTTACATCATGAGTAATTGCCGCCGGATTACCCGCCACGTTTTTTCCCGCAGGAATGCGCGTGCCTTTAGCGATAACTGAACCTACGGAAACAAAAACATCTTCTTCGCAAACTACATTAAACAGAAGTATCGAGCCCATGCCGATAACGCAGCGTGATTTTATCTGCGCGTCATGAATCAGAACGGCATGGGCAATGGTTACGTCATCGCCGATAATTACCTGCGAGCCGGGGAAAACATGCATGACAACGTTATCCTGGATGCTGCAGCGGTCGCCGATGACAACCGGCCCGAAATCAGCGCGGATCGATGCGCCGGGCGCGATTAAGCACTCATGCCCGATTTTGACATCGCCGATTAAAGTAGCTTGCGGGTGCACAAAAGAGTCATGCGGAACGATAGGTTTTTTGCCGTCGAACGCATAAAGGGCCATATAGACACTCTTAAGAATTGAGGGAAATATTTACCGAGCCGCCGCGACCCAATATATCATGCATATGAATGTAGCCTTTAAGGTAATTTTTTTTGTCCACAACAGCAAATGCGGTTATTTCCTTTTTCTGCATAAGTTCCATCGCCTGGGCAAGCGTTGCGTTTCCGTCGATTGCTTTGGGGTTGCGTGTCATTATATCATCAATAGTTTTTCTATCGAAAGAAACACCATTGCCGATCATGCGCCTGACGTCGCCGTCCGTAAGGATTCCCAAAAGCTTATTTTTTTTGTCGGTAATTAAAACGAAGCCGACGTTTTTGCGATCGATTTCCTTGATGGCTTTTTGCACGGATGTTCCGGTAAAAACATGGGGGATTTTTTTCCCCGTAATCATAGCCTGTCTTACCGGCTCTTTGAGCCTGGCGCCCAGGCTTCCGCCGGGGTGAAATTTATAAAAATCCTTTTCCCTGAATTTTTTTTTGTCAATTAAGGCAATGGCCAGAGCGTCGCCCATGGCAAGCGCGGCAGTCGAACTGGAAGTAGGCGTAAGCCCAAAGGGACACGCCTCTTTTTCCACGGAAACATCGATAACGATATCGCTGGAACGCGCCAGCGTCGATTCTTTTTTACCGGTGAAAATAATAATGGGGGTGCCAATGGAGCGAACGGAAGAAATAATTGGCACTAATTCCCGTGTTTCACCGCTGTTGGAGATCGCCAGCAGGACATCCTTTTTCGTGACGATTCCCAAGTCTCCATGAATGCCTTCGGCGGGATGCAGAAAAAGAGCCTGCGTGCCCGTGCTGGTAAGCGTCGCGACAATTTTTTTGCCGATAAGCCCGGATTTACCTATTCCGGTGATAATAACGCGGCCTTTGCACCCGGAGATTAAGTCCACCGCGCGGGAAAAGTTATTGTCAATATTGCCGATCAAACGTAGAATACTCTGCGCTTCAATTTTAAGGACTTCTTTCGCCCTGTTTAATGTGCTTTGATTTTTCTTCATAAATTCCTTTTATACAGCCTTGATTTATGAACATTTAAATAAATTCAGATTAGCTAAACTAGCAAAAAATAAACTACATGACAAGAATCAAATAGCGTTTTCATCAGGGATATATTAAACTGATCCAACTGAGAATTCACGTATTTTATAAAAACCGCGCTTATTATACGATATTGACCGGCAGGCATTTTATCTGATAAGAGCCTAGGCAAATTAATCAGTGTAGAGATTTATTGTGAAAGCTGTTTTTTTATCAGACGCCCATTTAAAAAAATCATTGGACGAAAGATATGAGAAACTTATGTCTTTTTTAGATGATCTTAAAGAGGGCAAAGTGCGTTCGCTCATCGGGCAAAACAAAAAAAATAACCGAGCGGTCCATATCGACGATCTGTTCATCGCGGGTGATTTGTTCGATTTCTGGTTCTGCAGGAAGGAAAATATTTATCCTGAATTTAGGCCAATTATTGATAAGTTGATTGATTTAAAACGTGCGGGAGTAAAGGTTCATTTATTGGAAGGCAATCATGATTTTTTCATGAAAGAATATT
>JBBIHZ010000147.1:0-5196 GCA_037446735.1 Deltaproteobacteria bacterium | reverse complement strand
ATCGACCATATTTTTATAAAAGTTTTATTGCCTATTTTAGGATACATTTGCAAAACACGTCGCCAGGCAAGTTCATCATGTTGATTTATCATTATGCGCATATAAGATGTTACGTCCTTGATGTGCGCCTGTTCAAAAAAACGAATTCCGGAACGAATATCAAACGGAATTTCGCGCCGGACAAGCTCCATCTGCAATTCCATCGAGTGATAATGAGCCCGGTAGAGAACAGCAATCTCGGAAAGAGGCACGCCGTTTTGATATAACTCCCTTACGCGCTGGGCGACAAAATCCGCCTGCTTTAAGACATTCTGGGCGTAGACAATTACGGGCCGCATGCCGCTGGATCGGACGGCGTTTAGCTCCTTAGGATACTGATTAGTATTGTTCAGGATGCTTAAATTGGCCAAATTAATGATTTCCGGCGTACTGCGGTAATTGGTTTCCAGTTTATATATCTTACAGCCTGGATACCGACGCGGAAAGGTGATGATACTTTCAAAACTGGCGCCGCGAAAAGAGTATATACTTTGCGCGTCATCCCCCACCACCATCAGATTGCCGTGTTCGCCCGCCAGTAAATCTATGATATCCGCCTGAATAATATTTACATCCTGATATTCATCTACTAAAATATGCTTGAATCTTCCGGATAAATTCTTCAAGATGTCTGGATTTTCCAATAGAAGAGCCTTAAGATTCAAAAGCAGATCATCAAAGTCCATGACGCAAAGCTCTTTTTTCTTTAAGGCGTATAATCCGGCAATCTGCGATATTTCCTCCATCAGATGAGAATAGTATGGATACCTACTGTAAAGAACGTCATCTAGGGTGCTTTGCGTATTGAAAAGCAGACTGATTATGTCTCCCAAAACGTTGCTTTTCGGAAATCTGCTCGCTTTTGTTTCAATTTTAAGATCAGAGATACACGTGGAAATAAGCTGACGGGAATCCTCGCTGTCTATAATGGAAAAGTTGGCGTTATAGCCCAGAAGCGCGGCATAACGCCGTAGTATGACATGGGCAAAATGGTGAAAAGTGCCACCTATTATTTTGCCGGTGTATGCCCGGGCAAGACCCTCCACGCGGCTGAGCATGGAACGCGCCGCCTTGTTGGTGAACGTTGCCAAAAGAATGTTTTCCTGAGGTATTCCCCTCTCCAAAAGGTAGGCAACGCGATAAGTAAGGGTGCGCGTTTTTCCGCTTCCCGCCCCGGCCAGCACCAGAAGCTGACCGCCCTCTTCTCTTACTACTTTTAATTGCTCCGGATTGAGTTCTTTCTCATAATCAATCATTTATAAAATCGCGAATTTCAAATTATTTTAAACGCTGAGGGCTTTAATCGCGGCAAAAGTCTCATCAGCATACAACGATTCAACATTGCGCAATAATTTTTTTTCTTCGTAGAATCCGATAAGCGGCGCTGTTTTTTCGTTGTACACTTTTATTCTTTCTGCGATTGCTTCCTCCGTCTCATCTGTTCTCTGCACTACTTTATGTCCGCATTTTCTACATTTATCGCCATTGGCCGGTGGATTATTTCTAATATTATAGATTTCCTGGCAAGTTGGGTTGGAGCAGGTTCTTCTGGTTGTGAGCCTTTCCAGGATTATATTCAATGGCGCTTCCAGATTAATTACAAAATCAAGCATGATGTCGAGTTTATCAAGCATTCTGCTAAGTTCAGTTGCCTGATTGATCGTCCGCGGAAAACCATCCAGGATAAATCTCTTCCGGCAATCAGGCTCTCTGAGCCTTTTTTCCATGATCTCAATAATCAACGTGTCCGGTACTAACGAGCCATCTTCCATGTACTTTTTCGCTTTTTTGCCCAGTTCCGTGCCTTCCTTAACGGCAGTTCTCAGTATATCTCCCGTAGAAATTTGCACCGCGCCGTTATCCTGCGCAAGCATTTTTGCTATCGTTCCTTTTCCCGCTCCCGGCGAACCCAAAAGAATTATTTTCATTATCTCAACCTCATTTATATTTTACCTTTTTTTAATTTTTATCTCAAAAATATACGGCCAGTATTTTCCCGTAACAAATATACTTCCGTTTTTTTTATCATAAGCAATGCCGTTGAGCACGTCGATCCCTTCATATTTATTCAGCATAGAATAAAGCGATGTCAAATCAACCCACCCCAGAATTTTCCCCGTTGAGGGAGATATGCGGGCAATTATATCTTCCATAAAAATATTAGCCCATATCTCGCCACCGATGTATTCCATCTCGTTAATACCATGAATCGCCTTTTTCTCATCGGCAATATTCAAAATGCCTATAACTTCAAAGGTATCCGGATCACGGCAGGTGATTTTCGCGGAACCGTCACTCATGAATAACTTCTGCCCGTCCGAGGTAATTCCCCACCCTTCCCCACTGTATTTGATCGCCTGAATTTTTTTAAAATTTACGGAATCATAAATAAACATTAATTGGTTTGTCCAGGTCAGTTGATAAATTTTATTCTTGTGTAAAGTTATTCCTTCGGCAAAGTATTCAACGGGCAGCGCTATTTTTTTGATGATTTTTCCTGTCTGCAAATCCGCTTTTCTCAGTGATGATTTGCCGCTAAGCCCTGTTGATTCAAACAGATAACCTTCGTGATAAAACAAACCCTGGGTAAAAGCCGCGCGATCATGAGGATAAACATTGATGATTTCCACGGTATAAACGGGGGATTTCGTGTTGATCAAAAATGAGGACTTTAACACTTGGCCAAATGCCAAATCATAGCCGGCCATTAGAAAGAAAAGCACAATTAATGTCAAAAACCTTTTTTTAAAAAAAATATCCGGTTTTTCAAAATCCGATTTCACGCGCATAGGTAAATTGTCTTTTCCATGGAATACCCGGATGGGTATCATTAATTGCGGCTTCTCCCACAATTTTTATGGCTTCTTCATCCGCCAATACCGGATGATAGGCGCCGATAAAACCTTTATCCTGAGCAATAGTGCGGTGATTGCCCGGCAGGCAGTCGCAATCTTTGACGATATTGAGTAATGCCGTGACCAAAACCGTCTTGTTCCCAATAATTTTCCAGACGGCCGCCGCCGTTTCCACGAGTTTTTCCTGAAACACCTCGATGTCCGTATCCCAGATAATTTTCAGCGCCACTTCCGGACACATAGCGATGCATTGAGCGCATCCAATGCATTTATCCAGGTCATATGCGGGGTATTCTTCTTCGGCCATTGACGCGGCGCCGGTGGGGCATACCCGGGCACATTCGCCGCACATAATACACTTTTTTTTGCTGAGCGATGGCTTGGCGTCGGCATGCATTCTTTGTTTTTGCGCACGCGAAGCAAATCCCATGGACAGATTTTTAATGGCCGCGCCGAAACCAGTTTCCATATGCCCTTTGAAGTGAGATAAGATGACAAATCCATCCGCCTCGTGAATGACCCTGCCTACCTGAACTTCCTTAAAATGCTTATAGGAAACAGGTATATCAATAACTTCTTTACCGTCCAGTCCGTCCCCAATGCACACAGGACAACCGAGGTAATCTTCTTTGTAATTATGGGTTGCGGCGGTAATTAACGCCTGTTTACCGTCGCGCCGCCCGCCCGAATAAAGCACTGTATTGTCAAAAATAAACGGTTTCAACTTTTTTGCCTTTAACCAATTAACAACTTCTCTGGCATAGATAGGCGGCAGGAAATTTTTGTTGCCGATTTCTCCCCAGTGCAATTTAATGCCCACTGAGCTGCCTGCGGAAAATGGAAGAGACATTTCGCTGAGCACTTCCCGTAAGGCTTCAATGCGAGACGCCCCAGACGAGACGCTTTTTTTGAAAATTATCCACTTATCATCCATTGATCTTGATACCTTTTTGTTTGACATCAGCAGGCCGTAAATAAACAGGCGTGCCTGTGTTAATATCCAGCAATTCGCCTTTCCGGAATTTTTCTATTCCCAGCATGCCCACGGCACCTGCCTTGACATGATGTGCAATTTTCATTGGTATTTCCAGCTCATTTTTCGCTTTTTTACGTAATATGTCCGCATATTTTACGGCTCCGTCTCCAACGCAGATAACATCTTCTTTGATATCACGCAAGATATCCTGAGGATTGAGACATAAGTCAGCGGTCAAGCGCTGCAATATGCTTTGATGCTTGTGCCTAAATGACGCGTAATAAACCTGTCCCCTTCCCGCATCGATTACCGCGCAGATTAATTTATCTGTCGGCTCCACATTCAAAGACAGCGCCTCCAGCGTGGAAACGCCGACGGCGGGCTTCTCCGTGGCCAAAATCATCCCCTTAAGCGTGCTAACGGCAATGCGCACACCGGTAAAGGAACCCGGCCCCAGCGTACAGGAAAATAAATGCATATCGCTGATCTTCAGATTGGTACTTTTCAATATCCGATCAATGAGCGGCAATACTGTTTCCGAGTGATTCCTGCCTGTGTCCAGCGCATCTTCACGAAGGACAGTTTCTCCCTCCAGCAAAGCTACAGATGCTGTGCGGGTGGCTGTATCAAAAGCTAATGTGAACATTGCTATTTAAAGAATTTGGATATCTTATCCATAAATTCCAGGTTCATGCGATCCAAGTCTATCATCACCACAAAAATCATCAACAAGATTAGAAAGATGAAACCGATTTGCTGAAAAATCCCCTGCCATTTCGGTGTCATTGGTTTTCCGCGCACAAGCTCGATAAGATTAAACATGATGTGGCCGCCGTCCAGAATCGGTATGGGAAAAAGGTTGATTACCGCCAGATTTACCGACAAGAGCGCCATGAGAAAAAGAAACGGAATGAAACCCTCTTTTGCTACCGCGCCCGCCGCCTGAACGATAAAAATCGGGCCGCCGAGATTTTTTGGAGAAACATCACCCACGATCATTTTACCGATCACGGTTACCGTCAGTTTGCAAAATTGCCATGTTTTTTCGACGCCAATCGCCATCGCCTGCCATAAGTTTCGCCTTTCGGTAATGAAATTATCTGAGGGACTCACGCCGATGAGGTATGCCTCAACCTCTTCACCCAGAATATTGCGGGTTTTGGACAATTTCGGTTGGACTACGACGGTTTGCTTCTTATCCTTTCTGTCTAAAATTATTTCCAGCGGTCTGCCCTGACTTTTTGTAATAACCGGGCGTATATCATCCCAATAGCGTATTTGCTTTCCGTCAATGGAGATTATTTTGTCACCTGTTTGAATTCCCGT
>JBBIHZ010000146.1:0-5198 GCA_037446735.1 Deltaproteobacteria bacterium | reverse complement strand
AAGACTGACTGCCAATACCTTAATAAAACTGTATGGGAAGAGGGTAACTTTTACAAATAAAAGACCTCATCAAGAGACACACCTAAGCTAAATGAAAGCATCTAACTTTGTAAAATGTTTATTTATTTGGTAGTCCCACGGGGACTTGAACCCCGGTTTCCGGCGTGAGAGGCCAGCGTCCTAACCACTAGACGATGGGACCATGTGGGAAAAATGTCCGGTATGACTATTTAATCCCCTGTCAAAAGTCAAGCAAAACCGCTTTGCCCTGCTTGCGCGTGCATCATTTATTTGCCACGATCCAGGAGGCGGCATCTGTGATTCTTTTGACGACGAGGTCTTTCCCCAGCGTGACCATTACTTCGTCAATGCCGGGGCTTACTGTTTTACCGGTGAGCGCCACGCGCAGCGGCTGCGCGATGACTTTTAATTTAATTTCCTTTTCCTGCGCGTACGCCTTGAGAAATTCTTCAATCCCTTCCTTGGTAAAATTTTCCACGGCAGGGATTTTTGCGGCGATTTCTTTTAAATGGGGCACCGCCTCCGGCTGGAGAAATTTTTGCGCCGCTTCCGGCTCGTAATCAAGGTTATCGGCAAAGTAAAAATCTGCGGCGGCGCCCATCTCCGCAAGCGTCCGGGAGCGTGTCTGCAGATCAATGACGACTTTTTTTACAAATTCTTCGTCCTTTCCCGTCGCGGCGGCAGGCCAGAAGTCCTTCATGAGCGCGGCAATCTTTTCCGGTGCGGCCTGCCGGATATAATGGGCATTGAGCCAAAGCAATTTTTCCGGGTTAAAAACCGCGGGCGATTTGCCCACCGCCTCCAGCGAAAAAACCTCCACCAGTTCATTTAAGAAAAAAATTTCCTGATCGCCGTGCGCCCAGCCTAGGCGCACCAGATAATTAACCAGCGCTTCCGGCAAATAACCCATTTCTTTATAAGCCATGACGGATGTCGCCCCGTGGCGCTTGCTGAGCCGCGTTTTGTCCGCGCCCAAAATCATCGGCACGTGCGCGAATTTCGGCACGTCAAATCCCAATGCCTGATAAAGCAGAATCTGGCGCGGCGTGTTGTTGACATGGTCATCGCCGCGGATGACGTGCGTGATATTCATCAGCGCGTCATCAACCACCACGGCAAAATTGTAAGTGGGGTAGCCGTCGGCGCGCTCGATAATCAGATCATCGAGCTCTTCATTGTTGAAGGTGATATCGCCCTTGATCAGGTCTTCCACTATCGTCGCGCCGGTTTGCGCGCCGCGAAAGCGCACCACAGAGCCGGCGGTTTTTCCCAGATTTTTTTCGCGGCAGGTTCCGTCGTATTTGGGTTTTTTGCCCGCGGCGAGGGCCTGTTTTCTTTTTTCTTCCAGTTCCTCCTGCGTGCATCTGCAGTAATACGCCTTGCCTTCCCTGATAAGTTTTTGCACCATTTCCCTGTGCAGGCCGACGCGTTCGGCCTGAAAATATGGGCCTTTGTCCCAGTTTAAGCCCAGCCAGGTCATGGCATCGAGGATTGCCCTGGTGGATTCTTCGGTGGAGCGCGCCTGATCGGTATCTTCAACGCGCAAAATGAACTTGCCGCCCTGATGGCGCGTGAAAAGCCAGTTAAAAAGAGCGGTTCTTGCCCCGCCGATGTGCAGAAAGCCCGTGGGCGAAGGCGCGAAACGCGTGCGCACATTTATCATTGAATTATTTCCCATATTTACTAGGGGTTTATAGGATTACGCGTTGCCTTTTGTCAAGCAGGCAATTGGCTAAAAACCTTAATTTATCCTTGACAAGCAGGGTGTTTTATAATTAACTTTCCCGCTTAATACGCTGAAGGCGAAAGTTTGACAAATCACAATGATTTCGACAACTAACTCTTTAAAAATTAATGTGGTTACAATTCCTGACGAGGGGCTGAACTTTGTCTTTGCGGAAGGCAGGGACTGGTTCGGGCAATGCTTTCAGGAAGGCGAAAACCCCGATTTTGAGGTGCAAAAAGCCGATGTCCGTTGTCTGATTACGAAAACATCCGGAACCGTCTTCATCAGAGGCAAAATCGAAGCCATAATTAGCATCAGTTGCAGCCGCTGCCTGGAGGAAACAAAGCTGCCGCTTGCCGCCGATTTCACCTACACGCTGATTCCGGAAAAACCTGAATTTAAAGAAGAGATGGAACTTACAAAGGAAGAGCTGGAAATCAGTCATTACCGCGGTGATTTCATTGACCTGACGCCGATTATCTGCGAACAGATAATCCTGCAAATACCGATAAAGGCGCTCTGCAGTGAACAGTGTAGGGGATTGTGTCCGCAATGCGGTACGAACCTGAATTATAACAAGTGCGGTTGCCCCGGCAGCTGCATGGACAGCCGCATGGCCGTATTGAAAAATTTTAAAATAAATAATTAACAAAAAAGAGGATAAAGAAAATGCCAAATCCAGTAAAGCGACATTCCAAAACAAGGCGCAATACCAGAAGGGCGCACGATTTTTTAACGCCGGATAATCTTTCCGTCTGCCCGCAGTGCAACCAGCCCAAACTGCCGCACCGCGTTTGCCCGACCTGCGGCATCTATCGCGGACGGGATTACAAAAAACCGGAAAAGGCCGCGGCAAAAAGTTAAGGAAAATTAGCGCAAAAACAGGTAAAGAAAATCAATATCTGTATAATTTTTTCAGCAATATAGAGGAGGATTCTTACATGACTTTAGAAGAACGAGTTGTCAAACTTGTAATGGAGCAGTTGGATGTTACCAAGGAAGAATGCGTTCCGGAAGCTTCTTTTATCGATGATCTCGGAGCGGATTCGCTTGACCTTGTCGAACTGATTATGGAAATGGAAGAAGCGTTCGGCATTGAAATCGCGGACGAAGAACTGGAAAAAATCCGCACTATTAAAGATGTCATCGACTTCTTGAAAAGCAAAAACGTTAACTAAGCAAATCTTAGGGTGGCAGCTGATGAAAAGGCGTGTTGTAGTCACGGGCATGGGCGCGCTGACGCCGCTGGGCAATTCTGTGGGCGAAACATGGGAGGCGGCAATTGCCGGAAAATCGGGCATCGGGCCGATAACCAAATTCGACAGCGCCGCCTACAAATCACGCATCGCGGGTGAAATCAAGAATTTCGACCCGTTGCAGTACGTGGATAAACAGGAAGTCCGCCGCTACGACGACTTTATTCTATACGCCCTGGCCGCGTCCGAAATGGCGATGAACGACGCCGCCCTGAAAATAAGCCCGGAATTTGCCGAACGCGCCGGAGTGATTATCGGCTCCGGTATCGGCGGCATTTCCACAATGGAGAGCGAAACAAGAGTATTATTTAACTCCGGCCCGCGCAAAATTTCTCCCTTTGCCATTCCCGCGATTATCGCCAATTTGGGTTCAGGCAATGTGTCGATTCGCTTCGGCGCCAAAGGCCCGATCAATTGTACGGTTACCGCCTGCGCCGCGGGCACATCCGCCATCGGTGACGCCTACAAAACCATCGCCTATGGGGACGCGGACGTCATGATTACCGGTGGCGTCGATGCGGCAATCACTCCTCTGGGAGTTGGCGGTTTTGGCGCCATGCGCGCGCTTTCGACCAGAAACGATGAACCGCAAAAGGCCAGCCGCCCTTTTGATAAAGATCGCGACGGTTTTGTCATCGGCGAAGGAGCGGGAATAATCATTCTGGAAGAACTATCCTTTGCGCAAAAGAGGGGAGCGCGCATTTACGCGGAAGTCGCGGGCTATGGCTGTTCTTCCGACGCCTTCCACATGGCGGCGCCGCCGCCCGGCCACGAAGGAGCCGTGCGCAGCATGCAGGCCGCGCTCAAAGACGCGGGCATGAAGCCATCCGATATCGATTATATAAACGCGCACGGGACATCAACGCCCCTTAACGATCTGTACGAAACACAGGCCATCAAAACATTATTCGGCGAATACGTGAAAAAACTGATGGTGAGTTCCACCAAATCGATGACTGGCCATATGCTGGGAGGAACCGGCGGAGTTGAAGCGATTTTTTCCGTGTTAGCCATAAAAAACGGTATCATCCCCCCGACGATAAATCTCGAAAATCCGGATGAGGAATGCAATCTGGACTATATTCCCAATACCGCCCGGCAGACGCAGATTAACACAGCCATGTCCAACAGTTTCGGCTTCGGCGGCGTTAACGCCGTTGCCGTATTTAAGAAATATTCCCCCTGAAATTCTTCAGCGTGAAGAGAGGATAATTTTTTTGTCATGTCTTTTTTAGAAAAAACAGACCCGGAAATTAATCAGGCCATCAAGGCGGAAACACACCGCCAGGCGCAGAATATAGAGCTCATTGCCTCGGAAAATTTCGTCAGCGAAGCGGTACTGAATGCTCAGGGTTGCATCATGACCAACAAATACGCCGAGGGATATCCCGGCAACCGTTATTACGGCGGCTGTGAATTCGTCGATGTGGCGGAGAATCTGGCCATTGAACGCTGTAAAAAACTTTTCGGCGCGGATCATGTCAATGTCCAGCCGCATTCCGGCACGCAGGCGAACATGGCCGTTTATTTCGCGGCCGTGCAGCCGGGCGATACGGTGCTGGGCATGAATCTTTCGCACGGCGGGCATCTCTCGCACGGTAGCCCCGCCAATTTTTCCGGAAAATTTTATAAAATCGTCGCCTACGGCGTGAACCGCGACACGGAAACGATTGACTATGATGAAGTAAAAAAAGTGGCCCATGAACATAAACCAAAACTAATCGTTGTGGGCGCGAGCGCCTATCCGCGGACAATCGACTTTGAAAAATTCCGCAAAGTGGCCGATGAAGTCGGCGCAGTAATCATGGCGGATATCGCGCATATCGCGGGGCTGGTGGCGGTTGGGCTTCATCCCTCGCCCATTCCCCTCTGCGAATACGTGACTTCGACCACGCACAAAACGCTGCGCGGTCCGCGCGGCGGCATCATTATGTGCAAGCATGATTACGCCAAAACGCTCAACAGCCGTGTTTTCCCCGGCTCGCAGGGCGGACCGCTCATGCACATCATCGCGGCAAAAGCCGTGGCGTTTCAGGAAGCGCTTACGCCGGAATTTAAGGAATATCAGAAACAGATTATTAAAAACGCCCAGGCGATGGCGGACGAATTAAAAAATCAGGGCTTGCGCCTGGTCTCCGGCGGCACGGACAATCATCTGATGCTGGTAGATCTGACCGCCACGGACGTCACGGGCA
>JBBIHZ010000145.1:0-5254 GCA_037446735.1 Deltaproteobacteria bacterium | reverse complement strand
TGCTTCAGACTTTGTTCTACTAACATGTTGATATCACCGGTATTATTGGCTGTGAGTTTAGGCCCATAGGCGATATTGTTATAAATTGTCTTCGGAAAAGGATTCGGTTTTTGAAACACCATGCCGATTTTCTTCCTGATTTCGACCGGATCGATATCCGGAGAATAAATATTTTTCCCCTCGTAAATTATGTCGCCCTCCACACGCGTATCATCGATCAGATCATTCATTCTGTTTAAGAGCCGCAAAAGTGTTGATTTACCGCAACCGGAAGGACCGATCAATGCCGTAACCTTATTTCGGCGAAAATCCATCGAAATATCGGTCAAGGCGCGGTTCTTTCCGTAATAGAAATTTACATTATTCATGCTGATGATAACATTCGTATCCATTTTTACCACCTTTTATTTCTTCTCATATAACCGCGTATAAGTATCGCTATCAAATTGATGCCTAAAACTACCGCGACCAGAACCAGCACTGTTCCATACTGAATCGGCCGGGTGGCTTCGATGTTTGTCCCGGCCGTCGCCAGCACGTAGATGTGATACGGCAGGGCCATTACCTCGTCAAAAATTGACCCGGGCAATTTTGCCGTGAAAAAAGCCGCGGCGGTAAACATGATTGGCGCCGTCTCTCCGGCGGCGCGGCCAATTCCTAAAATGGAACCGGTAAGAATACCCGGCAAAGCATTGGGCAGCACGATACGAAAAATTGTCTGCCATTTGGACACGCCTAAAGCCAGGGAAGCCTCTCGGAAAGTCTGAGGCACAGATTTAAGCGCCTCTTCCGATGCCCCGATTATTGTCGGCAATATCAAAAAACCCAGTGTTAATGAACCAGCCAGAATGCTGGATCCGAATTTAAATAAAATAACAAAAAAAGCCAGGCCGAATAATCCAAACACCACGGAAGGAACGCCGGCCAGACAATTGATGCCGACTTTAATAAACCGGATCATTTTCCCCTGTTTAGCATATTCAGCTAAATATATGGCGGAAGCAACACCAAGCGGTAAACCTATGGAAATCGCCCCGACTGCAAGATATAAGGTACCAAGGATAGCAGGCATAATGCCGCCCTTGGTCATGGAGTCTCTCGGCGGCTGCGAGATAAATTCCCAGTTAATTACGGAAATTCCGTTTATCACAATATAAAATATAATGCCGCCCAAAGCCATAGTGATAATCAAGGCTGAAGCGCGCAATAGACCGAAAAAAGCGGATTGCCTAATATAGCGCCACTTCATCTGATTTATCTGCTTATTCATAACCTGCTTCATAATGATTATACCTAAAGCGTGGCGGAACCTGTCTGCTTAAACTTATGCGAAACGTAATCGGCAATAATATTAAAAGTCAAAGTCAAAAAAAACAGAACCATGCCGGTGGCAAAAAGAGCGTGGTAGTGCGCGCTGCGATAAGGGGTCTCTCCCATTTCCGCGGCGATGCTTGCCGGCATGGGCCTTACGGAATCAAAAATGCTTTCCGGAATCGCGGCCGCGCCCCCCGCTACCATCAATACCACCATTGTCTCCCCAATCGCCCTGGCCATCCCCAACATCACCGCCGTGGATATACCGGATAAGGCAGAGGGAAATATTACCTTGGTAATTGTTTCATATTTCGTCGCGCCCAGCGCGTAGGAAGCTTCTTTAAATTCGTGCGGCACGGCGTAGAGCGCGTCTTCCGAGATGCTGGATATCGTCGGTATTGCCATTAGAGCGAGAATCACCGAAGCATTGACAATATTCAGGCCGGTGGGAAGATCAAATGTTTCCTGTAGTAATGGCGCCACCACAACCATGCCGAAAAAACCCAAAACAACCGAGGGAAGACCGGCTAAAAGCTCAATCACTGATTTGAGTATTTCCTTTATCGCTTGAGGTGCTATCTCTGAAATATAAATTGCCGCTAAAACTCCCAGCGGCACGGCAATTAAAGTTGCAAAAAAAGTAACAATAAACGAACCGACAATAAGAGGGAAGATGCCGAAATCGGGTGGGTCATATGTCGGATACCATTCCATCCCGAAAACGAAATTTTTTACGGAAACAACTTTGAATATCGGCATACCCTCCCAGAAAAGGGAAAAGACGATCATCCCGAGAACAATCACCGAAACAAGGGCAAATACAAAAAAAATGTATTTAATGACTATCTCTTTGACTTGACGTGTCATTTTTTCAGGTTATACCCTTCCAAAAAATAATTTTCCGCGTCTGATTTATAGACAAAAAAGTTCTGTAGCGGCTTATACATTATTTTAAGCCGCCACAAAACCTTTTTCTTTTTTTACTTTTTTGAAATAATTATTTCAAAGAAATCACCGGAACATAGCCGACTTTACCAACAATTTTCTGCCCTTCTTTTGACTTAAGAAAAGCGACAAATTTTGCTATTTCTCCCGTCGGCTCACCGTGAGTATAAATGTAAAGCTCACGAGCTAAAGGATATTCTTTAGAAAGAGCGGCTTCGCCCGTGCCTTTCACACCATTGACGGAAAGAGGTTTCACGTTTTTATTAAGATAAGCTATACCGACATACGCAATCGCGTAACGGTTTTTGCCGACCGCGGTTGTCACTGCGCCGCTGGAAGCCAGCATCTGGGCGCGTGGCGTAACTTTGGCTTTCTTCATCACAAAATGATCCCAGGATTCAAATGTTCCGGACGAAGAGTCGCGAGAAATGGTCACTATCTTCAGGTCATCACCACCCACTTCTTTCCAGTTCGTGATATTTCCCTGATAAATCTGGCTTAACTGATCAATAGTCAAGTTAGCCACTTTGTTTCTTGGATGAACAATGGGAATTATCGCGTCGAAAGCAACAACATGTTCAACTGGATTCACACCCTTGGACTTCGCCAGCTCGGATTCTTCCTTCTTAATTCCACGAGAAGACATCGCAATGTCTGTTGTTTTATCGACGATCGCCTTCATGCCCTCGCCGGAACCGCCGCCGGAGACAGATATCTGTACTCCCGGATTTGCTTTCATATAGGCTTCAACAGCGGCCTGAATAATCGGCAAAACAGTGGTCGATCCTTTGATGACGATTGACTGTGACGCGAAGCCACCATTCGCCATCATGAGAAAAAGCGCCACCGTGCATGCAATTTTTTTAATCATTTTAAACATAATAGTTTCCTCCATTATTAAAGTGAGCAGATATTAATGCTTAAATGTTACAATTTGATGACAGCCAAGTAAAAAGGAAAAGAAATTATCCGGCGGCAGGTTACTTGCGCAATATATTGATTTTATTTGATATCCGTAAATTTATATCCAAAGCCGCGTACCGTTAAAATGTATTTCGGGCTTTCCGCGTCTTTTTCGATCTGTGAGCGAAGCCTGCGTATGTGAACATCGACAGCGCGCGGCGTGATGAACGTTCCGTCTCCCCAGACATGGTCGATAATCTGATCCCTTGTATAGACACGTCCGGGATGTTGGGAAAAAAAGAAGAGCAGCTTTAACTCTGTCGGGCTCAATTCTTTATCTTTGCCGTGTACGCTTACCTTACAGGAAGCGTAATTTATATCCAGGCCGGCGTGACTGAATTTTTCCTGAAACTTTGTTTTATTTTTATCCTGCACACGGCGCAAAATTGATCTTATGCGCGCCATCAGCTCCTTGACGCTGAAAGGCTTCGTAATATAATCATCGGCGCCTATTTCCAGTCCGACAACTTTATCTACTTCATCGGCTTTGGCGGTAAGCATGATAATGGGCAGATCGGAAGTTGCCTGTTGAGCACGCAGGCTTTTACATACATCGATGCCATTAATTCCCGGCAGCATCAGATCAAGAATGACTAAATCCGGCTTTTTGGCTCTGATGATTTTGAGCGCCGATTCACCGTCGTAAGACTTGGCAACAGCATATCCTTCGTTTTCAAGATTGTATGAAATCAGCTCAACAATGTCCTTCTCATCGTCGACAACTAATATTTTTGGCATATTTAAAAAAAATTACTCCGGTATTATTTTGAATACTTCATCACCGGGACGAACGCGATCAGACACTTTAACGCCGATAAAATCGCCGGCCATGGCCTTCTGCACTGATTTATTTTCCACTTCCATTGACTTAATGACATCAATGAAATCAGTTGTGTGGCCAACAAATTTGATGCTGTCGCCGACGGAAAGCTCACCCTCCTGAATCTTGACGGCAGCCACGGAAGGTTTTGCAAAAAACTTTACGACTTCGCCAATTTTCTTTTCAGCCATAACAAACCTCCATCTTTTAGCGAATTTTCGCTTAAGTAGCATTTTTTTACCTAAAAAAACAATAATAAAAAAGGCAGGCCATTGTGGCCTGCCTTTTTTCTATCTATCGCGATAATTTGCTATTAATCTTATTTTTCTTTTTTATCGTCTTTACCCTTGGATTGTTTGACTTTTTCCTTGGATTTGGACTGTGCTTTCGTCTTTGTTACGGCTTCAGTTTTGCCTTTTGCTTTCTTCTTTGCCTTATCCTCAGTTTTCTCTTTCTTTCTTTCGTCATGTATGAATTCCAAAATTGAAACCGGCGCGTTATCACCGGCGCGGTAACCAACTTTTACAATGCGGGTGTATCCGCCATGGCGCTCGCGGTAGCGCTCGGACAGCTCGCCGAAAAGCTTTTTCACCATTTCCTTGTCACGGACAAAAGCGAGCGCCTGACGGCGCGCGTGTAAATCGCCCCTTTTCCCCAAAGTTATCATTTTTTCGGCAATTTTTCTTACTTCTTTGGCCTTGGCATCCGTGGTGCGGATACGCTCATGCTTTATAACGGAAGTAACCATATTGCGGAACATGGCTTCCCTGTGGCTGGAAGTTCTGCCTAACTTTCTGCCCGCTTTACCGTGATACATCTCTCCAACATTCCTTTCCTGACCATAACTGACGTTTCAATGTCCTATTCCTGATTAATCTCCTCGGATACTGAGGAAGTTATATTCATCCCAAAATTCAACCCATACTCATTGAGAATATCCTTTATTTCGCTCAGCGATTTGCGCCCGAAATTCTTCGTCTTGAGCATTTCCGCCTCTGTTTTTTGTACCAATTCGCCGATAGTATTAATTCCCGCATTCTTCAGGCAATTGGCGGATCTAACAGAAAGTTCCAGATCTTCCACGGAGCGCAGTAATATTTTATTAAGGTCTCCTTTTTCATCTTCAATTATCAGTTCGACCTCTTCTTCAATTTCTTCAAAATTGATGAACACATCCAGTTGTTTTTTTAATATCTTGGCCGAATAGGCGAC
>JBBIHZ010000144.1:0-5316 GCA_037446735.1 Deltaproteobacteria bacterium | reverse complement strand
TGAGCATACTGCTTACGCGACCAGTTCACGCTTTGATACCTACCTGAGCACTTGCCCGTACTAAGAGCGCTGATGAGGGGGTAAAGTTAAAACGCGCCGGGGTTGTTGAACCCGGCGCGTTTTGATTGTCATCAAACAAATTATTGATTCTATTTACTCAGCCATCATATAATAGCTTATCTTAAAGGGGTTATCTTGAAATGAAAATAAAAGAACTGATGAATAAGAAACCGCAATTGACATGGGTGGTTTTAGTCTTGCTGATTGCCGCCGGCGCGGCAGGCTATTTCCTGCGCGAGGACCCCACGATGAAGCAATACAAAAGCGTCGCGCGGCATATTCTGGCCAGTCATGCACAGAGCAATTTGCCGGCTGATACTTTCGGCGCCTGCGGCACTCCAGATTGCAAGGAAGTAGTTACCGCGGCTATCGAGAAGAAAATAGACGAAGAAGGCGGCAAAAAGGAAGAAATCTACGGCATGTTTAAGGCAGACGAGCACGGCAATCTTGTTTTGAATGAAACAACGCGCATTAATATCGAGAAATTGTACGCGCTCAATACACCGGAAGAATTGGCCGAAAAAATGCGAAAATTGGCCACCGTTCTGCCGGACAATGCTCATCGTCAGGTGGCTAATTTGATTGATTACTTTGATAAATACACCAGAGAGCTCCAAGAAATCTATCCACCTGGTGTAGCGCCGGAAACGGTGGAAGATGTCCTGGTCCAGCTCAAGGGATTGCACGATTTGCGCCTGATGCATTTTGGCGCTGATGTGGCTCGGGCTTTTTATGCCGATGAGGAAAAAATGAGCCTTCAACTGGTTTATTTAATGGCCATAGAAAAAGACAAAAATTTATCATTGGGTGAAAAAGCTCAGAAAGCGCAATATCTGCTGCAAAACAGTCCGGAACTTGCCGCCGCTTACGATCCGGACAGAAAATAATTAGTTAGAAAAAGAAGTTTTTTAAAATTCTCGTCTAATAAACAAGCTCTCAAATGTGACATGTCGCATAAGGCCACGGTCACAAATGTGTGATTATGCCACGTAAGTGCCGAGTAGCAAAATTTATTATAAATTCAAATAATACCGATTTTATTAAGCATTCTTGCTTTTTCTGATTTTGCGCTTTTGGTATGCATTCTGCGATTAATACTATTCTAAATAAAAAATCTGCGCGCTTTCACAAACACCGGTAATCTCCCCCGGCTTATTCTCGTAAGGAATGACGCGATAAATTGAGTGGGCATTACCCGAATAATCCGGAGGTAGTTTTTTATACCAAGAAGAATCCGGATTATCTGGTGGAGCCGCGATTAGCGGCAAGAAGTAATGTTTAAAAAAATCAAAGAAGGAGGTGGTAATGAAAATTGTTAAAACTTTATTAACAGTAATTTTCAGTGTTTTGATGGTTGTCAGTATGGCCCACGCGGTGCAGATCGGACCCAATCCGACATCCACCCTGCTGAATGGTGACGGGCCTTTCGCGGTATCCTCGTCCAGCGTCTCCAGTCTTGCTTGCGGTACTGGTTGCGCCGGCGGCACGGTCTATTACCCAACTACGGCCGGTCAGTATGGCGTAATCGCGGTTTGCCCGGGCTATACCGGAACAAGCTCTTCGATTGCCTGGTTTGCCCGCAGATTGGCTACGCATGGCTTTGTGACCATTGCCATGGACACAAACAGCACTTTGGATTATCCGTCGAGCCGCGCCACGCAGTTGGCGGCAGCGCTCAGATACCTGATCAATTCATCGAGCAGCACCATCCGTTCCCGCATCCGCACCGCTGACCGCGGCGTGGCGGGGCATTCCATGGGCGGCGGCGGAACTTTGATTGCTTCCGCGGATGATTCCACTTTAAGAGTCGGCATTCCCATGACGCCGTGGAACACCTACACCAGCTTCTCCTCGGTGCGTGTGCCGCAGATGATATTCGGCGCGGACGGCGACACCATTGCTTCCGCTTCATCCCACGCGCGTCCGTTCTACAACAGCATCACTCAGGCCGAAAAGGCGTATGCTCTGTTGAATGACGCGTCGCATTTCACGCCAAACAGCACGGATCAACGCATCGGGCGCTATGGCGTGGCTTTTGCCAAACGTTTTGTGGACGGCGATACCCGCTACAATCCGTTCCTGTGCGGCGCTGAGCATACTGCTTACGCGACCAGTTCACGCTTTGATACCTACCTGTCAAATTGTCCTTACTAAAAAGGAGTATAGGATAATTAACTGTAAAAAGCGCGCCGGGTCAATACCGGCGTGCTTTCTTTTGCTTTCTTACCCGATACCTGCCACTTTACAAATCATTATAAAAAAGCTACTAATCTGCCGGCTGTTATTAAACAGCGCTGGGGATAATTTTTTATTAGCGGGGATGAAAAATGAGATTGTTTATTGTCACCGGCATGCCGGCAGCTGGGAAGAATATAGCCGCGCAATACGCGCAGATGCAGATGGTCCCCATTTTTTCTACGGGTGATTTCGTGCGGGCGGAAATAAAAAAAAGAGGAGCAAGCGGCGATCCGGAAATGTCGGCAAAGATATCGACGGAGCTGCGCGGCCAGGACGGTTTGGGCGTAACGCGTATGGCGGTTGCGGAAGCCTTGAAAATTAAAAGCGACATAGTATTTATGGAAGGTATCCGTTCCTGGCCGGAGGTAGAATGGATTCGCTCCCAGGCAGACTGCAAGTTGGTAGCCGTTGTTGCTCCCCGTCTGGCGCGCCTGGAGCGCATTAAAAAAAGAGGGCGCGAAGATGACTCAGTGGAGCATTTCGCGCTGCGCGATCACAGAGAAATAGAGTACGGCGTGGCAGTTTGCATCGCGTTGGCCGACGCCTACGTGCTCAACACTGGCTCAATAGAAGATGCGCTGGCCCAACTGGACCGAATTGTAAAAGATAATTGCTGAAATTCAGGAAAGAACAGTGTTCTTCCTGATTTATTGTTTTTGAAGTTGGAAAGATAATTATCATGGCCGGGCCACTTAGCTGTTTATGTTGCGGCAAATGCTGCTTTGTTGATTTGACTGCCTACGCGCATCAGGAAGATTTCGCGCGCTGGCGCGCTCAGGACAGGCTCGATATTATGGAAATTATCGCTCATCGCCATCTGATTTGGGCGGGGGACCGAATGATTTCCGCGGATACCGGCGATTATCCGCGTGAATGCCCGTTTCTTTACAACAAAGGTGATAAGTGGCTGTGCTCCATATATGAAACAAGGCCGTTGGTCTGCCGCGAATATCAGCCGGGTTCCTCACCGCTTTGCCCGCAATGGATAACTGACAAGACTAATAAAGAAAATAAAGACTAAAGATAAAGACCGAAAGTGAAAAAATACAGATGATGTTGCCGCCTTAAGGCCGGTTTAGCATCGCCTCTATTTTTTTCAGGAACTCGGCGGTTGCCGCGGAGTTCATCGCGATTATTTCGCCGGGACAGGTTGCCTTGCGGTCTTTGGTGAGGATATGGGGCACTATCTGCCGCGCGTTGAGCAAAATATTATTTTCCTCCAGAATTTTTTTTGCCGGCGCACTTGCCATAAGTGTTTCTATCCGTGAGATTATCCGCGCATCCGCGACAAGTCTGGCCGCGGCCAGTCCGATTACCTTGTCAAATAGAATAAAATTTTTCCCCGTCTGCCGGTATTTTTTCAAGCACTCCCAAAGAGGCCTCAGGCCGCTTTCCCCTGATGAATAAACAATTCGGCCTTCTTCGACCAGGGCCAGTGAATATTTGGTGAAATCAGGTTTTAAATCTATGTCATTCATTCAGGAAAATCTTTCCATCAGTTTTCTGGTAATTTTTCCGCCGGCGGTTTCCCGCGCGTGCAGCGCGCCGCAGGGGCAAACTTCAACGCAACAGTAACAGCGAATGCACTTTTTATAATCGAATTTAATTTTTTCAACAAGCTCTTCAATAGCCCCGGCCGGGCACATTGTCCAACATTGCGAACACATCTTGCATAGTTCATCATCGCACACAGGCAGAGCCATGGTATGGCGGCGTATGAAATTATGCAGAAACCGCGGCCCCCAGATAAGGCCTGCGGAAGGCGGAAACCGGAAATTCATCACCCGGGGCAGGTCGCCCCTATTTTCGCAGGAAGGCAGAATTCCCAGATCGAGGGCGTTTTTCAAAATAGGCGCGTTTTTATAACTGACGCCCAGCATCCGGCATACGGCCATATCCAGCGCGAAGCTGTCCGTGCTGCCCATTAAAACCCCGATATGACGGGGTTTTCCTCCTCGGCCCGGGCCTTCTCCTTCCAGGGCCAAGATGCCGTCGAGGATGGAAACGGTCGGCTTTACCGCTTGATGAATCGCGATCAGCAGGCGGGCAAAGGCATCAGTGTCGGTGCCCGCGCGCATATGCCATTGCGATTTTTTAAAACCAACGATGCAACCGAACATATTTTTTACGGCCAATGTCAAAAGCATTTGTGTGTGCGCCTTGAGTTTGGGCAGGTTGATAATGACATCCGCCTCCACGGCGTCACGGGCGATTTCAATCCGTCCGTAAGGCTTGCCGATATCCGCCATCACTGTATCTTTAAACGGGGTGCAGCTAACATCAAGGCCTTCCAGAGTTTCTTTGATTTTGTTCATTTTTATAATGCGTTCAAAGGAGCCGATGGCGGGAGAATCAGATACCTGTGGGCGTGCGCCTTTTTCCAGGATATATTCCACGGCGGCTTTGATGACCAGAGGGTGCGTTAAAATGGCGTCATCGGGCGCGGCAAAAGAAAGCAGATTTGGCTTTATCAAAACACGCTGGCCGCCTCTGATTTTATCTCCGGCCAGTTTTTCCATTATTTCAAAAAAAGCTGGTTTTAATTGTCCGTAATTGTAAGCGGCTTTACAGATGAGAACTTCAGCCATAGAATATTTTTACCTTATGCGCGCGGAATGGAGTATGGCTTGCTGGTATTTCTGGAGCCGATGGCCAGAATCGAACTGGCGACCTACTGATTACAAAAAAGTAACCCTCGTGCTTTCCAAGCTCCTAATATTATGATAAGTTATTGATAATTATAAGTTAACTATTTCGTGATTTTGTCAGTTAATAAATTATTTTATGCTATTTCTGATAAAAACTCACACACAAATTCACACACACTAGACACTAGATTTGTTAAATGGATTCTGAAAAAAAAGCAACAAGAAAAAAATAGGAAGAGGCTCTCTTTTCGACGCAGATTAAAGCACCACAGTCAAAAGAGAAAAATCGTAGAAGACATTAAAAAAATTGAGGTCAAACCGTAAGCTTCCCTGTCAAGTAGACAATTCATAAATAGAGTTTCCGGTGTTT
>JBBIHZ010000143.1:0-5319 GCA_037446735.1 Deltaproteobacteria bacterium | reverse complement strand
AAATCGTCGCTCTCCAAACCGTGCTTCTGCGCTTCATCCAGCAGCAGATACAGCCAGGCGGCCCGATGTTCCAGCGTTCCCCTTATCGCCCTGATCAACTTGCTTTGCCGCTTCGGATGATTATTAATTTTGGACATGGCTTTCCTCCTTGCGGGAGTGCGTTACGGATAATTTTTTTTAAACCGGCCATAGCGACAAGCCGGTTTCTTCATCAGGACAGCGGTTAAACGCGGGGCCGTCAAAAACTTCCAGTATAAACTCGCAGGCAAATACAATAGTGCCCGCCGCCAGATGTCCTCCGTAGCATTTACCCGCTTCGTCGGCCAGTGTTATGTGCGCGTGAACAAAAGGATTGTCGTCTTTGAGCGATATGTTGCCGATAAGTTTTGTTATCTCCATCGGACGGCCAAAAGAATGATACTGGTATTCTCTTCTCTGCTGATTATAAAAACCGACACGCGCTTTTTGCACCGCCCCGATAGCATCGATGCGGGCCAACCGGATGCCGCGCGCCGCGGCAATTTTAGTCAACTCTTCCAGAAGATCAACGCCGTAACCAAGCCTACCCACGACAATTTCTTTGGATTTTACGTCCCTTAATTGCGCCATTTCTGTTTTCCTTGCCTGAAAACCTTTTATCTTTGCCGGAAAAATAATAATATAAAAATACGGGCGGTGTCAATGCAACATCCGCTGGCTATAAATAACATAAAAATATTTATTGATATTTTTCATTAGTACTTTAAAATATACACCCAACAGGTAAAATACCACGTATATGCTTCAGATTCTAATCGTAAAGAAGGGGGAGCCGGCGTCATGACGCGTGAGGAATTTTTGCAGTATCTGACCGGGGAGGGATTTGATGCGCGACAGGCGGCAGGCATTGCCGCCGATATACTCCATAAATTTGCCGCTCAAGGCAAGTCCTCAAAAGAGGCGCTTATCGAAATCGCCCAGGACCTGCAAAACGGAGGAGAAATCGCGAAGTATCTCGATGATATTAAAAAGAGCCTGCTTAACGCTTATGACGCCACGTCATCTCCTGAAGCGTGCCCAAATTGCGGCAAACCCCGCTCCGCCGCGGTTCCCGGCATAACAAGACCCGGCGAATGCGCGCACTGCGGTATCATTTTTGACAAAATAAAAGCCACGGCAATTGCTGAAATTGACACCATTGCCACGGATGACGAGGAAAAATCCGCTTCAGTAACTCCTCCCGCACCGCGTTTATCTGAACCACCGGACAGACCGACAAAGTTTTCTGCCCGAAATAAATGGATTGCAATAATCGCCCTGCTGGCGGCAACGGCGTTCATTCTCACGCCAATTATTCAGTCAAATTATAAAAATAACTTTCAGGCGACGCTGGCCACATTTGACAAAGAATTGGATTTGACAACAAAGGATGGATTTGAATCGTCATACGATAACCTGAAATACGTGATTGAAACTGCGGCAATGACGCTTGCCAAACGGGGCTGGTCAAAAAAGAATATTGAATGGTTTTATGGGGAAACCCAAAACCGCCTCAACAGTTTTTTGGACATGATGGATGAAACAGCCGCGGGCGGAGATACCTTGTATGAGCAAAGCGTCAACGAAATCAGGGAAAATCTCGGCAGCGGTATGCATCTGCTTCTTATGTCGATACGCAACGAGAAAGCGCGACTGGCCATGCTGGAGAGGTCTTCCTACGCGGTTGACACCTCAGATGCTGATTATGGCCAGGAACAAAATGTCCGCAGAGGGGACTATGTCACCTATGACCCCGAACAATACACGACATCCTCTAGGATAAAAATCGCGCGCAAAGGCAAAGAATTTATCTTACAGGCAAGAACGGAAAGCGAAATAGAAGCCAACAGGGAGACACAGTAATTCCTCGCCGGAGATCCGCAGGAAGAAATTACACCTGCGGATAAGGAAGATGCCGAAGCATTTAAAAGAGTCCAGGCGGAAATCAGCCTTATGCAGTTTAACTACCGCCGGACACATGACGGCATCTATTGCGGCGATTTGCGCGAACTCATCACCAATCATTTGTCAATGGAACGGGCGACTGTTTCCCAGGAGACAATGAACATGATCAGCAATGGCGTCATTGCCATTGAACTTAAAAACGACGGCCGGTCTTATGAATTGCTCGATCTGCGGAAAAAATAATTCTTACTAACATATCATCAGCCCGATAAATTATTTACAAAATTTATGCTTTGCTGCTCAAACACAGCAAGCTGACCCCTTGACAAAGCATACCTGGCGCCTATACTTTATCATAAAATTATTCAGATTAAGGTGCAGCTATGCCGTTTGTCAGGCCGGAAATTATCAGACCACCCAGCGAACACGCCAGTTATTATCTACCCCTGACTTCGGGGTGCTCCAATAATTCATGCACCTTTTGCGCTTTTTCTCTTAGCAATCTCGGCATCCGCGACCTTGATGACGTAAAAAGGGAGATTGACGCCATGTCCATGTATGTCAATCACGGTATGTGGGCGGCAGGTCAGCCCCAGAT
Organism: Deltaproteobacteria bacterium; assembly: GCA_037446735.1. GTDB lineage: Bacteria > Desulfobacterota > Syntrophia > Syntrophales > Smithellaceae > UBA4810. The sequence goes on along the minus strand of JBBIHZ010000143.1, from coordinate 2,798 downwards.
CGTTTACGCGATTTTGCAGGAATGGGACGGCAAAAAAGTATTCCTGCAGGATGGCGACGCCCTGGTTTATCCATATCCTAAACTGCTGGAATCTTTGCAGTATCTGAATGATAAATTTCCGCGTCTCCAGCGCGTGGCCAGCTACGCCACGCCGCAGGACATTCTACAGCGTTCAATTGAAGAGTTGAAAGCGCTCAAAGAGCAGAAGCTGGGTATTCTGTATATGGGTGTGGAAAGCGGCGATGACGAGGTGCTGCGAAAAATCAAGAAAAACGTCACCCACGACCAGATGGTGGAAGCGGCAAGAAAAGTAAAAGAAGCCGGCATTTTGCTTTCCGTCACGGTTATCCTGGGGCTGGGCGGCGCCCATGGCTCGAAAAAGCATGTGGCGGAGACAGCCAGAGTCCTGACGGAGATGGATCCGGACTTTGCGGGCGCGCTGACTCTGACGATTGTTCCCGGAACACAGCTTTATGAGGAATGGAAAAACAGTGAATTCGAGTTGATTACGCCGTTTGAATCTCTGCAGGAACTGAAAGAGATTGTCGAGAATTCATCTTTTACCAATTGTTTCTTCAGCTCCATGCACGCGTCAAATTATTACGCCATTCGCGGCACGATGCCCGAAGACAAAAACAAAATACTGAGCCAGTTAAATGCGATACTGTCGCGCAAAGATCCGCACCTGCTGCGCCCGGAGTTTATGAGGGGATTATAATCCGCTCTTTCGGTATTTCGAATCATTAAAAAGCATGACAGAAAAGCCCATTCTGAAAAATCAAAAACATCTGCCTTCCTTTTTCTTGCAAAAAATATTTTAAATACATAAAATCAGTAAAAATGTGATCTTCGAGTGCTTAGTGGAAATAAATAAATTTTACCATTATTGAACTTATCAACAGACAGAAGAAGGAAGTATTTGATTATGGCCGATGAAGCAGATGATGATATTTTGGAAGCGGAACTGGCGGATGACGCGCTGGAAAAAACAATGAAAAAGGCGGAAAGCGAAGCCTCGCGCGCCTTGCACCTCTCTACGGAATTGCTCAGAAAATTCAGCAAGGAACCGCCGAAGGAAGAAACAAAACCGGAAGATAATGAAGCAGCGGTGGCAAACGAAATGAAACAAGACGAATAAAGTATTGAATTTGGGAGTTTTCACGGAAATGACAGAAAATTTTTTCCGACCAAAGCAACAAGCAATGTATTCTGCACTTATCGTATTTTCAGCACGGTCGTTATAGCGTCATAAGTGAAAATCACCGCCAACCCGTAAATATTCCCTAAAAAATCTGCAATCAGCCGGTTTGATAACCGGTTTTATTTGAGGTCCAGTAAAGCCGCCGCATTTAAATTATCATCTGCGTAAATAATTATCTTCATAATTTCCTCGCTACTTAGAAGAATTTATTATGATATTTTCCCGCCGCACAATGACTGGGTATTTTTTAGCCATCAAGCAAATCGCTCAGGAATAATAAATTCATTCCCTGGAGTAAATATTGCATAAATTTTTGCTTAATATTGTGGCTGATGTCCACCGCTACTATGCTTACGGTCTGCATCATTCTCATGATGTTTATCTCTTTTCTCTTTTTGAGACGGTAGGCTTCAGAGCTTACTGACAAGCACCTGCAAAACCAAGGAGTTAAGAAGTTGAAAAAAATAATTTGCGGCGCTTTGCTGTTTTTCGCCATAAATATCATTATGGGATGCGCCACGCTGGTGCCGATCGTCCCGGTGGTGGGCACAATTTATGACGGTTATGTCGGCTGGAAAGAACATCAATCCGTTAAATATTACGCCGCGGATATCGTCACCATCCACCGCGCGGTGATGCTCTCATCAAAGCAGTTGAATTTAAAAGTGGTACGCAAACAACCCACGGTTAAAAAAGGGCATGCCCTGGAGGTAAAATGCAAAGAGCCACTGCAGATCGAAATCCTGCCGTTTGAAAGAAGAGTTACTAAAGTCGTCATCAAAATAAACCTGCTCGGGGATAAGCAGTTTGCCCATTTCTTTTACCAGCGAATAGACGCCAATGTAGCGAGAATCCGGCGCGGCTAATCTAATCTTAGCGCGCCAATCTGTTAACCCCCGATTTCCGACAAACCGGGGGTTTATTTTTATTCTTGACAATCGACGCTGAAAAAATCATTTATGTGATACATATAAGTATTATCGCGCGTAAAATGCGCCAACTAAATATTGCAACCAAAACGAGCTATCATGGAAGAAAAAATCTACAAAGGAATATTAACCGCAAAAGACGGTAATACTTACCTCCTGGCAGAGGAAGGCGCGAAGCTTCTGGAGAGCGAAAAAATCTGGAGCGGCTACCTGAAGCATTTTTGCGGGCTTAAAGTTTGCGCCCGAAAACTGCCCCAACGCGATTATGAAACGGGAAATCAAATTATTATCATGTGGCCGGAGCCGCCCGCGCCGGCCGCGCCATTTATTGAGCTTTATTTTAACGAACGCCTTGCCAAATACCGCACATCTTTTCTGGGACATCTGGCAATAAATATTAACGGCGAAATTTTCAACTTCTCCCACCTGCTCATCGAAAATGAGATAATGAAACACGAAGAATATTTTTTCCGCCCGGCGCTGGGAGAGTTTGCGCCGCACCCTTTTTTTGGCAGATATAATGTTGATGATCCGCAAAGGCCTTACTACGACAAATTCGGGCGTCTTTTCATGCGGACAATTCATGTTCTGAAAATCACGGGCCTGGATATGCAAAAGCTTTCGCAGATTTTTCACGAACAGCTGGAGATAATAAAAACCACGCCGCC
>JBBIHZ010000142.1:0-5372 GCA_037446735.1 Deltaproteobacteria bacterium | reverse complement strand
AAAGCCGGCGCCGACCATATTGTTGTTGGCCGACCGATAAGCGCCGCGGAAAAACCGTTGGATGCTTGCCGTCAAATTACACAGGAAATTGCGGACGCTCTTGCCGCAGGACAGTCGATCAATCTGTAAATTTTTAAAGGCCGGAAATGGAAAAGATTTACGGCATTAATCCGGTGAAGATTCTTCTTCAGAAAGGCGAAGCGGAGCCGGTGAAGATATTCATCGCGGCCGGACGCGGCGGAGCTGCCTTTGAGGAAATCACCTCGCTTGCCCGGCGAAAGAACGTGGCGGTGGAAATTAAAAAGCGTGAAGATATGGATAAGCTTTCAGGCGGCGCTAATCATCAGGGTGTGCTGGCTATTTGTAAGCCATACGCATATAAGGATATCGATACGCTTATCAGCAATCGCAATAAATCATTAAATAATGACCTGATCCTGATTCTGGATAGTATTGTTGATCCGCAGAATCTTGGTTCGATAATACGCAGCGCCTTTTGCTTCGGCGCGAACGGCGTAATAATACCCGCGGACAGAGCGGCAGGAGTAACGGCTGCTGTTGTCAAAGCGTCTGCCGGAAGCGCCTTGCAGATTCCGGTTGCGAAAGCCACGAATCTTTCCCGAACCATCGACTTTTTGAAGGAAAATGGTTTTTGGATTTTCGGGACGGAGGCGCATGCAGGCAAAGATTTAAGAGAAGCCGATTTTAATTGTCGCGTCGCTCTTTTGCTCGGCGGCGAAGCGAAAGGCATCAGGCCACTTTTGAAGAAAAAATGCGATGTTATTATCGGTATTCCCATGGCGGCGGATTTTGATTCCTTTAATGTCGCTGTCGCCGCGGGAATTATTCAGTATGAAATATTTTGTCAGCGAAAGAGAGGTATTTAGCATGAAAACTTGCGAGGTGAACATCGCCAGTACCGCTTAACAGGGTTGTGTTTGGCCGCAAGATAGCTTATAATGCGCACAAGTAATCTTTTTATCAGGAAAGGATTAGAAATGCCGGTTTATATCTGGATAGGGACGACAAGAAAAGATGAGGTAAAAAAGGGCGAGATTGAAGCAGCCGATGAACTGGCGGTACGGGCGCTTTTGCGCCGGCAGGGATTTAAGTCCTTAACCGTCAAAAAAAAGCCTAAGGATCTGCTGGAGTATCTGCCCTTTCTGCAAGGCGGGGTTAAAGAAAAAAGCGTCGTTGTTTTTTGCCGCGTTTTTTCCACGATGATTAACGCCGGTCTTCCGCTTATTCAGTGCTTGGACCTGTTGTCGCAGCAGGAAAGCAATAAAGTCTTCGCCAAAATTATTCGCCAGGTAAAAGAAGATATCGAAGGCGGCACGAGTTTGACCGACGCACTGAAAAAATACCCCAAGATATTCGATGAGCTCTTTGTAAATCTGATTGCCGCCGGTGAGGCCGGCGGCGTCCTGGATGTTGTTTTGGAGCGTCTTTCCAATTATATGGAAAAGGCGATGAAACTGAAAAGCAAGGTGAAAGGCGCCATGGTCTACCCGGCGGCAGTCTTGGCGATATCATTGGGCGTTATTGTCTTATTGCTCATCAAAGTTATTCCGGTCTTTCAGAAAATGTTTGAAGGTGTGGGCGGAGAGTTGCCCGGACCCACGCTGATGATTATTACGGCCAGTGAGTTAGCCCAGAGCTACTGGTGGTTTGCTCTGGGAATCATGATACTCATTTATGTTGCTTTTAACAGATATTACGCGACGGAAAAAGGGCGATGGTCTGTTGATGCTTTGTTGCTTAAATTGCCCATTTTTGGTCAGCTTTTGAAAAAAGTCGCGGTCGCCAAATTTTCGCGGACGCTGGCCACGATGCTTGCTTCCGGCGTGCCGATATTGGAAGGTCTGTCGATCGTCAGTAAAACATCCGGCAATGTTGTGATAGAAGACGCGCTTCTGAAAACACGCCAAAGCATCAGCGAAGGAGAATCCATTGCCGGCCCGCTGGAGGAATCAAAATTATTTCCGCCTATGGTAGTGCAGATGATAGCTGTCGGCGAAGCAACAGGCGCTCTAGATGCGATGCTCGCTAAAATAGCCGATTTTTATGATGACGAGGTTGACGCGGCGGTCAGCGCGATGATGACGCTCATGGAGCCGCTGCTTATTGTTTTTTTGGGCGGAGCGGTCGGCGGTATGATTATTGCCATGTATCTGCCCATATTTAAACTGGCTGCTGTTGTGGGCTAATAAAGATTTACAATTGATAAATGGTCGGGATGGCGCGATTTGAACGCGCGACTCCTGCGTCCCGAACGCAGTGCCCTACCAAGCTGGGCCACATCCCGACACGGCAGGCAAGATATAAAATTTATTTTCAATTGTCCACTTTTTTTATTTACTTTTGAAAGTCTTTTCTTGTTTTTTTGAAACTGGTTTTGCGGTGAGGATTTTTTAAGCAGCTTCTTCACATCTGATTGTATTTTTTCTGGCAAAGTGTTAAAATAATAAAAATAGCGCCAAGGAACAAAGCAATTGATTATTTACGATTTAAAATGTGAAAAAGGGCATGCATTTGAGGGTTGGTTTAATGACCGGCAGGCGTGGTTTGTGCAAAAAGCACAGAAACTGGTTACCTGTCCGGTATGCAACAGCGCCAATGTGGAAATAGTTCCTTCGTCCATAACAATTATGGGGAAAAATGCGCGCGTTGATAATAATACTGCGAGAAGAGATATTTCCCCGATCAAAGCCCTGCAGCTTCTGCATGAATATATAGACAAGAATTTTGAAGATGTAGGAGAGAAATTCGCCGAGGTAGCCTTGAAAATACATTCCGGGGAAGAAGATAAGAGAAATATCAAAGGAACGACGACTTCTCAGGAAGAAAAAAATTTGGAAGAAGAGGGCATCGAGTTCATAAGGATTCCCGTGCTTAAAATGGACAGCTAAAACCATATTTTTCTTGTCTTGCTAATTATTCCCCGTTTGGTTAAGCAGATATTGACTTGGATTTAATTCGGATTGTAAACAATGAGCAAAGTCTGGGAAGATATAATTGACGGCATCGGCAATACGCCGATGGTGGAAATCCGCAACCTTAATCACAATAAAAAAGTAAAAATATTCGCCAAGTTGGAAAGCGCCAATCCGGGCGGTTCCATCAAGGACCGCACCGCTCTTTTTATGATTAAAAGAGCGGAAGAACGAGGCGAGTTAACGCCCCAGAAAATAATATTAGAGGCGACCAGCGGCAATACAGGCATAGGCCTGGCGATGATTGCCGCGGCCAGGGGCTATAAGTTGTGCTTGGCGATGCCGGAGTCGGCCAGTGAAGAAAGAAAAAAAATTCTCAAAGCCATGGGAGCGCAATTATATTTTACCCCGGCCAATTTGGGCACGGACGGCGCTATTGAATACGTGTATAAATTACTGCGCGAAAATCCAGATAAATATTACGGCACCGACCAATTCAACAATAAGGATAATATTGCGGCGCATTATCATGGCACCGCTGAGGAGGTATGGCGGCAGACAGATGGCCGGATAACCACAATAGTGGCCACGTTGGGAACAACCGGGACGGCCATGGGGTTATCCCTGCGGCTCAAAGAATTAAACCCTGATATTAAAATTGTCGGCGTTGAGCCTTATCTCAAACACAAGATTCAGGGACTTAAGAACATGAAAGAGTCTTATCGTCCCGGAATATTTGATAAAACCCTTTTGGATGAAAAGATAAACATTTTGGATGAAGATGCATTCGAAACGGCCCGCAAACTCGCGCTTGAGGAGGGCATATTGGCGGGAATGAGTTCCGGAGCCGCCATGTTTGTGGCTGCGCAAAAAGCCAAGCAGATGTCCGAAGGAGTTGTTGTCGTTATTTTCCCTGACAGTGGCGAGCGATACTTGAGTACGGAGCTATTCACCTTTAGGGAAGATCTGCCTTCTTTTTATTTATATGATGTCATTAAAAGGCAAAAAACGATTTTTAAGCCCCTCAAAGCCGGTGAAGTAAGCGTTCATACCTGCGGTCCCAGCGTGCACGATACACCTCATTTGGGCAATTACCGCCGCTTTGTTGTGTCTGACCTCTTGTGCCGCTATTTGTCTTATAAAGGTTTTAGTGTAAGACATATCGTGGATGTGGTTGACGTTACGGATAAAGCAATAAGTGGCGCACAAAAGACAAGCGTTAATTTATCGGAATATTCTGAAAAGTACACCAGAATATTTTTGGATGATTTAAAGGTTTTAAACATTCGTAAAGATAATATCTACGTCAAAGCCCATGACAACATAGACGAGATGCTTAAGATTGTTGACAAGCTGACGAATAAAAACTTTGCCTATGAGAAACTGCGTTCAGTTTACTTTGATATTTCCAAGTTGGCCGACTATGGTGCGCTATCTCATATAGATTTATCCAGAACCAGGCGGGAAAAATCGATAGACCTTGACGATTACGACAAAGATAGTCCTGCCGACTTTGCTCTTCTTAAGAGATCTAATCTGAACGAACTGAAAAGCGGCTTATACTTCAACACCCGCTGGGGAAGCGTGAGGCCTTCCTGGCATCTGGGGTGCGCCGCCGTCACACATAAATATTTGGGGATGGCTTATGATATCAATATCGGTGGCGTTGACGAAGCTTTTCCGCATGGCGACAATATTTTGGCTGTGAACAAGGCATTATCCGGACACAGTGGCGCCAATTACTGGCTCAGCACCGAACTGGTTTTTATCGAAGGAAGGAAAATGTCGCGATCTTTGGAAAATACCGTCACTTTAAGCCAACTGGCGCAAAGTGGATATACCGGAACAGATGTGAGATTTTTTTTAATGGGAATAAATTATCGCAAGCCGATTAATTATTCAGTGGAAGGATTGAAAGCGGCGAAAAGCACGGTAAAAAAAGTGCAGACGTTCGTTCAGCGGTTGTCCTCAATTGATCAAGCAGGCGGCGACCAGGCAGAAACAGAGCAATTGCTGTATGATCTTAAAAATAAATTTGAGTCATCTCTGGATGATGATTTGAACATCGCCGGCGCTTTGGCGGCAGTCTTTGAATTTATGGGGAAGATTAACGCTTTTCTGGCTCAAGAACTAGTTGGTAGAAAGAGCGCGGAAAGAATATTGGCGATACTTAAAAAAATAAATGAAGTGCTGGGAATAATGAAGTTTGAAGAAAAAACAGCCCCTGTAAATACAGATAAAGTAGAAAAGCTTATTGCCGAAAGAAATGATGCCAGAAAGAAAAAAAATTGGAAGGAAGCAGACTCTATCCGCGACCAGTTAGCCGCCATGGGCGTGGAAGTTTTGGACACGGAAAAAGGAGCTGTTTGGCATTTAATATCATAAAATCCCATAATTATTCATATGTTAAAAGAAAAAGAGGTAAGAAAATCGGTAATC
>JBBIHZ010000141.1:0-5377 GCA_037446735.1 Deltaproteobacteria bacterium | reverse complement strand
GCCATTATCGTAACGAAAACAACACCGCTGGGAAACATGAAAAAAGGCGATTTGGTTCCCTACACGATTACCGCGACAAATACCATATCATCCACAATAAGCAATGTTGATGTTCGCGACATTATCCCTCCGGGCTTTAAATACCGCGCAGGCAGCGCGGTGATAAACGGTGTAAAAAGTGAGCCTGTTGCTGAAGGCAGACAATTAAACTGGCGCAATCTGACATTTTTGCCACGTGAGAAAAAAACGTTTTCTATGGTTCTGGTGGTTGGCGCGGGTGTTGGAGATGGTGAATACACCAATCAGGTTTATGCCGCGGACAGTTTAGAAAATACGGCAATATCCAATGTCGCCACGGCGACGGTGCGTATAATTCCCGATCCCACGTTTGATTGCGCCGACGTTATCGGGAAAGTTTTCGATGATAAAAATGCCAATGGTTATCAGGATGAAGGAGAGCCGGGAATAGCCAATGTCAGGTTGGCCACGGCGCGCGGTCTTATCATTACCACCGATGCCGAAGGAAGATTCCATGTTCCTTGCGCGCAGGTGCCGCACGCCGACCGCGGTTCTAATTTCATCATGAAAGTTGATGAACGAACACTTCCCTCCGGATACCGTATGACCACGGAAAATCCTTATGTGGTGCGGCTCACCCGCGGCAAAATGACCAAGATGAATTTTGGCGCGGCAGTTCATCGCGTGGTGCGTATCGATGTAACTGATGCCGCGTTTGAACCAAACAGCGAGAATTTACGAGATCAGTGGCAGCAAAAATTGCAGGCGCTGGAAAAAACGCTTATCGAACGTCCTGCTGTCGTGCGGATTGCCTATCGCGTCGGAGCGGATTCCAAAGCCCTGGTCAAAAAACGAATAAAAGTGATGAAAGAAACACTTACCACTATCTGGAAAAAGGAGAAAAATCGCCCGCCACTTGTTTTTGAGGAAGAGATTGTGGAGGGACGAAGATGATGAAGTATTCACGATTCATAAAAATTTCCACGTTATTTATTGTTGCGTCTTGCGTGCCGTTAAGCGTGATCTCGGCGGAAATACGCGGGCGGATCATTGATCGCTCTTCCACGGTTGAACAGGCAAATCCTCCCAGTTCGGAAAAAGACATGGGTATTATTGCTCAAGCAGCGGGCCTGACGGCAAGCGATGTCCGCGCGATGCGCCTGGCGGCGGAAAAAATTCCCGCTGGTTCTGCTCAAATGAGAGCGGTCATGCGCGATGAGAAACGCGCTTCGCTTTTTGTGTCCGGCAGCGCGGAGATGAAGCCTGCGGCGCTCGACCGGCTGGACGAACTTGCCGATAAATTGAAAAACAGGCAAAGCATTAAAATTGAAATCACCGGCCATACCGACAATCAGCCGTTAAGCAAAAGTTTGCAGAGTAAATTTGCCGATAATCAAATGCTTTCCGAAGCGCGCGCCCTGGCAGTGGCCGCTTATCTTATGAAAAAGCTGAAGTTGGATTCATCGCGGATTGCGGTTATCGGAAAAGGCCAAACGAGCCCTATTGCCGATAATAAAACACCGGAGGGAGTGGCTGCCAACCGGCGCGTGGAAATCCGCGTCTGGCACGATGAGCCAAAGACGGCTCTTAAAGGAAAGACAGGGCAATCCATTTGCGGCGAAAGCGATCTTGATCCCAACGTTCCCTTCAACGTTACTGTCGACGGTGCTCCGCTTGATTTAGACAAAGGACGGACAGAAGCCGACCGTCAGCGTTGCGCTGACGTGGCGTTGGAGCGGGCGGATATACGGATTCACTATGATCCCATGGCGGTTGCGCCGGCGCTCAATGTCTGGACAACGCCCAACGGCGCGTTGCACGGCGCCCCCGTGACTTTTTATACGTATTCCAACTACGCTTTCTGGATAAAGAAAGCGGAAGTGCGCATTTTCGAAAAAGGGAAAACTTCACAGCAGAAACCTTTCGCCGTCATGCCGGTAAAAATAAACGAAGCCGCGTTTTGGAAAGTTCCCCCCGGCGCGCCGGAAAAAGTTTATTTCCTGCTGCGCGTGTATGATGAAAAGGAACGCTTTGACGAGACTGCCGCCAAAGAACTTACTTTGCTGGCATCACGCAAGTCGCAAAAAGACGAAGAAAGCCCTGAAAGGGAAAGGTTGATTGGCTACGGCGAAAACAGCAGAGTAATGGCCAACATACCCGTGAAAGGCGGCAACGTCACCATTGATGGCGCCAAAATCAAGGAAGGCCAGAAGGTTACCGCGTTGGGCCTGCAGGTTCCCGTGGATAAAAACGGCAAATTTGCCATGCGGCAGATCATGCCGGCGGGTCCCCATTCCATTGATGTCGCGGTTACTGACAAAGAAGGCCGCGGCATGATTTACCGCCGCAATGTTTCCATTCCGGATAATGACTGGTTTTATATTGCCATTGCCGATCTGACATTGGGTAGGAATTCCACCTCTGGCCCAGCTAAACTGGTCACTGCCGATGACAGTGATTATTACGACAACAAAACATACATCGACGGGCGCGGCGCTTTTTACCTGAAAGGAAAAATCAAGGGCGAGTATCTGCTCACCGCCAGCGCCGATACGCGCGAGCGGCCGCTTAAGGATCTTTTCAGCAATTTTGACTCCAAAGACCCCAGTTATCTTTTACGCCGCATTGATCCTGACGCTTATTATCCCGTTTATGGTGACGACAGCACGATTATTGATGACGCGCCCACGCAGGGAAAATTCTACGTAAAACTGGAAAGAGGCGATTCCCATATTATGTGGGGTAATTTCCAGACGCAATGGACGGGCACGGAACTGACGCAATACAGCCGAGGCCTCTACGGCGCAAATCTTGTGTTTAAACCGGATGCCGTGACCAAATACGGCGAACGCAAATTATTTGTCAACGTGTTCGCTGCCGAGCCGGGAACGTTGGGCTCCCGCGAGGAGTTCAGAGGCACGGGCGGGTCACTTTATTATCTGCGTCACATGGATGTTTCGCAGGGTTCGGAAAAAGTCTGGGTGGAAATAAGAGATAAAGATTCTATGATGGTGCTGGATCGCCGCGAACTGGCGCCTGCTCAGGACTACGATATCAATTATATACAGGGCAGAATCATTCTGCGCAGTCCGCTCCCCTCATTGGCGGACGGTACCGGTCTGGTGCAAACAGCCGTGTTGAACGGACATCCGGTCTATCTGATTGTCAGCTATGAATATGTGCCGGGATTGACGGAAGTTGGGGATTGGGCCGGAGGCCTAAGAGCGACTTACTGGTTCAGCGATTATATTCGTCTTGGCGTAACCGGCTATCGACAGGGCGAAGAGCAATCCATGCAGCGGCTGGAAGGTATCGACTTCATTCTTCGCTATCGGCCGGGAACATTTATCAAAGGTGAATACGCTCATTCCCGCGGCGCCGGTGTCGGCACCATGACTTCAATTACCGGCGGTTTCGGCTTCGGCACGCTGGTCGGCTCGGATTCGGATAGCGCCAACGCCTGGCGCATCGAAGGCGCTTTGGATTTAAGCGAAGTTATCGAAGGCAAAAAAGGGAAAATATCTTCCTACTGGCAGAAAAGGGAACGCGGTTTTTCCGGGCCCGGCCAGGTAACATTGAATGGTGAACAGGTGGAGCAGGTAGGTGCCGCGGCGCACATTCCGATCGGCAGTAAAACAACAGTCGATGTGAAAGCGGATTACCGTGACGCTGACAGTCAGAGATTCCAGGCGGTGGAAGGTGCGGTGGGCTATCAGGTTACTGATTCCGTAAAAGTATCCGCGGGCGTCCGCGCTGATGATAGAAAAGTAACCGTACCGAACGCTAGCCCAACACTTTCCGAGGATGGTGACCGCACCGACGCGATTGTGCGCGTGGATTACCGCCCCGTGGCCAAAAAACAACCGATATCCGGTACGGAAACAAAACCGGCGCCGGAAGCGGCGGGTGCTCCACAACAAATCGTCGCGGAAAACCAGTCGTCAGCGCCACCTGCCGTGGTTTATGAGCCATGGGGAGTGTTTGTCTTCGGGCAGAAAACAATAACCCATTCCGGTGAGCGTCCCAAGAATGACCGCGTCGGCGTCGGTGGCGACTGGCAGGTGACGCCGCGCTTTAAAATAGGCGGCGAGGTTTCCACCGGCGATGATGGTTTGGGTGGTAAGTTAACAGGTAATTACCGGATCGACGACCGCAGCAACGCTTACATGACCTACACCAACGAGACAGACCGGCCGGATCTGGCTTATCGCGGCCGTGTTGGCACGCTTGTCTTCGGCACTGATTATAAATTATCCGATCAGACGCGTATTTATTCCGAATCGCGCTGGGCGGACGGCGCCGGCCCCAACAGCCTGGTGCAGGCATTCGGTCTGGATCTGGCGCCCAATGACCGCTGGACCTACGGCATAAAGGCGGAAATCGGAACGGTGAGCGATGAAGTTTCCGGCGACATGGACCGCTATGCCGGCGGAGTTTCCGTTGCGTATAAATATAAAAATTTCAAATACGCCGGCGCGCTGGAATACCGGCGCGAAGATGGCACCATCGAAGAACGTGATACCTGGCTGATGAAAAATTCTGTCGGATATCAGGCGACGCCGTCATTGCGGCTGCTGGGTAAGTTTAATTTCTCCCGCAGCTATTCATCGCAGGGCGCGTTCTACGATGGAAATTATATCGAACTGGTCACCGGAGCGGCGCTGCGTCCTGTCACGCACGACCGGTTGAATATGCTCTTTAAATATACCTATTTTGAAAATGTGCCTTCACCGGCGCAATTTACCTCTGGTGGTGTGATTGCCGATTACGCGCAGCGCAGCCATGTTTTTTCCGTCGACGCGATTTATGATCTTTTCCCGTGGCTTTCCGTTGGCGCTAAATACGGCCTGCGCGTGGGCGAAGTCAGAGCGACCAAGGTTGCGGGGGATTGGTATTCAAGCGCGGCAGATCTGATTGTTCTGCGTGCCGATTTGCGCCTTATTCGCGAATGGGACGCGCTTATAGAAGCGCGCCGCCTGAAAGTTTATGAAGCGCACGATGAAAGGATCGGTTTTCTGGTGGGAGTTTACCGCCACATAAATAAAAACTTCAAAATGGGCGTGGGGTATAATTTTACCGACTTTTCCGATAATCTGACGGATCTATCCTATCGCAGCCACGGCTGGTTTATAAACGTTATCGCGTCGTTCTAAATATTTCCCTCAACGCGTAAGCGTAAATAACTTCAGCGGGAATAAATTTATTCCCGCATATCTATTCTCAGCCGGCCTTAAGTAATTTTTAAATACTGAGGCCGGCCTCTTTTTTCCGGCGCAAATTGCCACGCTTCACTTTTTTCCACTTAAGCCTTGTATATTAAATCCATGTTTAGCAACAATCGATATGTTAAAAGATCGGA
>JBBIHZ010000140.1:0-5385 GCA_037446735.1 Deltaproteobacteria bacterium | reverse complement strand
TCAAAGGTATAAAAGATATTCTTCCCGGGGACGCGCCGCTGTGGAATCATATCGAGACGGTAGCCAGGCAGACATTTGTTCTGTTCGGCTACAAGGAAATCCGTCTACCGATCATGGAGAAAACTGAACTTTTCAAGCGCAGTATCGGTGAAACCACCGATATTGTGGAAAAAGAGATGTACACTTTTCAGGATCGCGATGATGATTTTATTACTTTGCGACCGGAAGCGACCGCCGGGGTAATCCGCGCCTATATCGAACACAATATGCGCGCTTATGAACCAACGACTAAGCTTTTTACCATAGGGCCGATGTTCCGCCGTGAAAGACCGCAAAAAGGCAGATTCCGTCAGTTTCATCAGATAAACGTGGAGACATTCGGCGAGGAGAAGGCTCAATGCGACGCTGAAGTAATTTTCATGCTGGTTCATTTTCTGCAGTCAGCGGGCATCTATGATTTTTCTTTGGAACTCAATTCTTTGGGATGTAAAAAATGCCGCCCGGCTTTTTCCCAGGCCGTTATAAAACACCTGAAGGGAGCTGAAGCGGGGCTTTGCCCTAACTGTCAGCGACGCATCAAAACAAATCCGCTGCGTGTTTTTGACTGCAAGACAGATTCATGCCACGCAATAATCAATGACGCGCCCGAGATTTTACAATTTCTGTGCGCGGAATGTGAAAGTCGCTTTTCTGAAGTTAAATCTTTTTTGGACGATTTGGAGATTCTTTATAAAATCAACCCGCGAATGGTACGCGGACTTGATTATTACATCCGGACAGCTTTTGAAGTAACATCTGACGCTTTAGGTGCGCAAAACGCAATCGCGGGCGGCGGCCGCTATGACGGTTTGGTTTCATTTTTGGGCGGTCCGGAAGTCGCGGGAATTGGATTTGCAATCGGCATGGAGCGCCTTATTGCCTGCCTGCCGGACAAATCTGAAATCACAACGCGGACAGAGATATTTATCGCGGCGCTAGGTGATGAGGCACAGAAAAAAGCTTTCGTTTTCGCCAACCAATTGCGGCGCGCCGGAATCGGCGTAGAAATGACATATGCCGAAAAAAGCCTCAAAGCGCAGATGAAACTTGCCGATAGGATGAAAAGCTCGTTCACGCTGATACTCGGTGAGGAAGAAATAAAAAATAATGTCGCGCAGCTTCGCAATATGGACACGAAGAAACAGGACGCTCTGCCTCTAGAACAACTCCCTGAGGCCTTGATTAATATTTTAAAGAAAGAAAGGTAGCGATTAATTTTGAGCAATTTTTTAACTGTTGATAAGAGAACGCACTACTGCGCTGATATGGGTGTTTCAGACGTTGACAAAGAAGTTACGCTGATGGGCTGGGCGCATCGCCGTCGCGACCATGGCGGCGTGATTTTTGTCGATCTGCGCGACCGCTCGGGAATGATACAAGTTGTTTTTAATCCGGAAGCCGGACAGACCGTGCACGAAGAAGCGCATAAAATCCGGCCAGAATTTGTCTTGGCGCTTAAAGGAAAAGTGCGCAAAAGGCCGGCCGGAATGGAAAACCCGGCGCTGAAAACGGGCGAAATTGAAGTCGTTGTCTCTGAGTTGGAAATTCTGAACGAATCCAAAACCCCGCCTTTTTCATTTGATGAAACAGACATCTCAGAGAACGTGCGCCTGAAATACCGCTATCTTGATTTGCGCCGGCCTTCCATTCAGCAAAATTTATTATTGCGCGGCAAACTTGCCGCCGCGACGCGCAGTTATTTTGAAGAAAACGGCTTCATAGAAGTCGAAACCCCGTTTTTAACCAAAAGCACCCCGGAAGGCGCCAGAGATTATCTGGTGCCCAGCAGAATCAGCAAAGGCATGTTTTACGCTTTGCCGCAATCGCCGCAGCTTTTCAAGCAACTATTGATGGTTTCCGGTTTTGACCGCTATTATCAGATTGTCAAATGTTTTCGCGATGAGGATCTACGCGCTGACCGTCAGCCGGAATTTACGCAGATCGACGTGGAAATGTCTTTCATCACGGAGAGTGATCTCATCAGCGTCATGGAAGGCTTGATGGCCCGAATCTTCAAAAAGTGCCTCAATCGCGAGCTTACTGTTCCTTTTCCTCAACTGAGTTACGCTGATGCTATTAATCGCTACGGGAAAGACAATCCGGATACACGTTTCAAACTGGAACTTTCCGATCTTACCGATATCCTACCCCAATCAAACTTCAAGTTATTCCGTGAAGTAATTGCCGCGGGCGGCGTGGTAAAAGCCATAAAACTCGATAAATCATCCGCTCTTTCGCGCAAGGAACTTGACGAACTGAAAGATTTTGTCGCCGTTTACGGCGCGAAAGGCCTGGCCTGGGCCAGAGTAAACGCCGCCGACTGGACATCTCCCATTTATAAATTTTTGAGCGCGGACGAAGTAAAAAAAATCAACGAAAAGACGAATGCTTCGGAAGGCGATACTATTTTCTTTGTCGCTGATGTGCCACGCGTGGTTCATGACTCATTGGGAAATTTGCGGATGCATTTAGCCAAAATGCTAAATCTTTATAAAGCGGACGACCTTTCTTTTGTCTGGATCACCGATTTTCCCCTGATGGAATATTCCGAAACGGAAAAACGCTATGTTTCCATGCATCATCCCTTTACCTCTCCCCGTTTGGAAGATCTGGCGCTTTTATCTTCTCAGCCGGACAAGGTTCGTGCGCGGGCTTATGACCTGGTTTTGAACGGCTCTGAAATTGGCGGCGGCAGCATCCGCATACATAGAAAAGACATTCAAAATCATGTATTTAGCGTCCTGGGGTTATCTGATGAGGAAGCGCGCTCAAAATTCGGCTTTCTCCTGGATGCGCTGGAATATGGCGCACCGCCGCATGGGGGAATCGCTTTTGGGCTGGACAGACTAACCATGATTATGACCGGCGCGGAATCGATCAGGGATGTCATCGCCTTCCCTAAAACACAAAAAGCCGCCTGTCTGCTATCTGACGCGCCGTCAAAGGTATCCATTGAGCAACTGATGGAACTATCTCTTAAAATAGTGTAAAGATAACTTGGGAGTACTTAATGGCAAAATTGAAAAAAATTAAAAAGATCGTGAAAAAGAAAACTACCAAATTCCCGCTTCAGGACGTCAGCTCGCCGAATTTATATAAAGACATTTTTCCCTACACGGAAATCAGCAGAATTGTCTTTGATCACAAAATAAGCAAAATAAAACCGGCAAAAGATATTTTTATCACCGATACGACTTTTCGCGACGGCCAGCAGGCGCGTCCTCCTTATACCGCCGAACAGATTGTGCAGCTATATCAGCTTTTAGCCAAACTAGGCGGTCCTAACGGCGTCATTCGCCAATCTGAATTTTTTCTATACAGCAAAAAAGATAAGGAAGCTGTGGAAAAATGCATGTCGTTGGGCCTTCGTTATCCGGAAATTACGGGCTGGATCCGCGCCACAAAAGATGACGTCCCTCTGGTAAAAAATGCGGGCATTAAAGAAACGGGTTTGCTTACTTCCGTTTCGGATTATCATATTTTTCTCAAACTAAACAAGAGCCGCAGGCAGGCTATGGAAGACTATCTGTCCGTAGTCAAATCCGTGTTGGATTTGGGCATAATCCCGCGCTGTCATTTTGAGGATATCACCAGATCGGATATTTACGGCTTTTGCATTCCCTTTGCCGTTGAGCTGATGAAATTAAGGGAAAGAAGCAAGATTAACATAAAAATCCGCCTGTGCGACACCTTAGGTTATGGCGTGACATATCCGGGCGCTACGCTCCCGCGCAGTGTGGATAAAATGGTGCGCGCTTTTATTGAAGATGCCGGCGTGCCGGAAGAGCTTCTGGAATGGCATGGCCATAACGATTTTCACCGGGCGCTTACCAACGCCACCACCGCCTGGCTTTACGGATGCAGCGCAGCCAACTCCACACTGCTGGGCCTGGGTGAAAGAACCGGCAATCCGCCGATTGAAGCGCTGATTATCGAATACATAGCGCTGACCGGAAAAACCAACGGCATCGACACAACAGTGATCACGGATATCGCCAAGTATTTTGAAGACGACCTTGGCGTGCGTATCCCCTCTAATTATCCCTTTGTCGGTTCCGAATTTAACGTCACCCGCGCCGGCGTTCACGCGGACGGTTTGATCAAATGCGAGGAAATATACAATATCTTTGACACGAAAAAAATATTGAAAAGACCCATTGTCACGATGGTCAGCGATGTATCCGGCAATGCCGGCATCGCGCTGTGGATTAATCAGCACTTCGGTCTCGAAGGAGAAAATGCCGTGGATAAGCGGCATCCCGGCATTTCCAAAATCAGCAAATGGGTAAAAGAACAATACGACGCCGGCCGCGTTACGACCATTTCTCCCGAGGAAATGGAGAAAAAGGCGCGCCTCTATCTGCCCGAACTGTTCATTTCCGAATTGGATAAAATCAGATTCATGGCGGAGAGCGCCGCCGTAACTGCCGTTACTCAGATTATCGAACATCCGCTGATGAAAACAATGAATCCGGATCAGCAGGAGCCTTTAATGCAGAAGTTCGTGGACGATCATCCTTCCATTCAGTTTGCGTATGTCGTGGATATGAACGGCAAGAAAACGACAAAAAACATTACCAGCATCGTGGATCGCGCGAAATATGAAAATTACGGTGTGGGGATCGATCAGTCCGACCGCGAATGGTTCATCAAGCCTTTTCAGACCGGTAAAATTCATGTCACCGCTTTCTTCATTTCCAAGATGACGGGTGTTTTATGTTTCACTGTTTCCGCTCCGATTGTAAATGATAAAGACGAAATGACCGGCATTTTCGGCGTCGATATTCAGTTTGAAGACTGGGTAAAAAGAGCGGAAGAAATGGAAGAAACGGACAATATCGCCTTGCGCGCCCAGTATGAAGAAGTTATCAGGAAAGCTAAATTTGATTATCACTAATACTCGGCGTAGAGCGTCCACTGTTCGAATGGCTTATCTTTTCCTTCATCAGGCAGAGGAGTTATCTCGCTGATGAAGCGTGAAGGCGCGAGCGCTATATTTCCCATGCCGCGGCTGTAGTCAAGAGCTGGGCAGCACAGATAAAGCTCGTCTTTCGCCCTGGTTAAAGCGACGTAAAACAGCCTTCTTTCTTCTTCTTCCCCGTCTCTTTCCTTGAGAGCCCTCGCGAGCGGCATCATGCCGTCAGTGCACCAGATAAGAAAGACATAGGACCATTCCAGTCCTTTTGCCTGATGAATTGTGCTCAAAATCAGCTTTGCACCTTTTTCCTCCTCTTCGTAACCCTCTTGCGACGCCATATTGGTCAGTAAGGCCAGTTCGTTGAGGAATTCTCCCATCGTCGAATACTTCTCGGAAAAAGCGGCTAACTGCATTAAATCTTCTTCCCG
>JBBIHZ010000139.1:0-5388 GCA_037446735.1 Deltaproteobacteria bacterium | reverse complement strand
GGCTTCCACGGCTGTGGCGACCGTGCCGTGCGCCGTAATCATGATGACCGGCACATCGGAGTATTTGTTGCTCATCCGCCGCAGCAGTTCCATGCCATCCATGTTGGGCATTTTCAGGTCGGTGATCACCGCGTCAATTTCTTCTGATTTTAAAACATCCAGCGCCTCGCTTCCGTCCGCGGCGGCGGCGATCTCGTACCCTTCTTTTTTCAGCATGGCGGAAAGAACAAGTCTCATATTTAGTTCATCGTCAACGATCAATATCTTGCTCATGATAAATCACTATTACTCTTTGTCATTTAAATCAAGACGGATTGTTTTTAAAATAAAGATCCGGCGCGAAGCTTGATAAAGAAAACGGTTCCCTGGCCGGGGATGGACTTCGCGCGGATCAACCCTCCATGTTCCTTGATGATTTTCTGGCAAATCGCCAGACCCAGGCCGACGCCTCTTTTTTTTGTCGTATAAAAAGGTTTGAAAATATTTTTTATTTCCTCGCGTCCAATGCCACTGCCGGTATCGCGGATGGCAACTCCTATACCGCCTTCGGCGCTCGTGGCGATATTGAATGTGCGGAAGGTGAGCGTGCCGCCCTGTGGCATCGCTTCAATCGCGTTGAGGGCAATGTTCAGAATCACCTGTATTAACTGCTGTTCGTCCGTTTCCACTTTCGGCAGGTCATGATTAAGTTCGCGAACAATATTGATATTTTCCGCCAGCTTGTTTGCCGCGATAATGGATATCGCCTTTTGGATGATTACGTTTATGCTCTGCGCCTTGAATTTATATTGATAGGGGCGGGCATAATCCATAAACTGATGAACAACCGCATTGAGTCTGTTTGCCTCTTCAATGATTACATCAAGAAGATTTTTTTGTTCATCGGTGACGGTCTCCGATTTCAAATATTGCGCGGCGCCTTTGATCGAACCCAGCGGATTGCGTATTTCGTGCGCCAGCACCGGCGCCATTTCCGCCAACATAAAGGCTTTTTCGCTTTCCAGTTTTTCGTCGAATTCGTAAAGAGAAGTGAAAACATCCTTGCTTTCGGGATAAAAAAAGCTAAACGCCTTTTTTAAAATCATTTTAAGCGGGGTGAGTGAAATAACAATAAGAAAAGAAGCCATCATGACGCTGGTGAAAGAGGGCGTGTTGGCGCTGAAAAACAGAGCGACAAAATAAAAAATTATCGTTCCCGCCATGGTGCTGATAAAAATAACCAGGGCGCGGGCGAAAAATTCGTGCAGTTCGTTGAGCTGCGGGTAGGCAACAATCAGCAGCATCAGATAAAGAAGAGCGGCCATCACCAGGCCGGATATGGAAGGAAAGGAATATACCGGGAAAGTCAAAAAATCAAAGCTGCTTAACAGTAAGGCAATGGGGCAGGCGATGAGTAAATAACCCAGGCGTTTTTTTTCCGTGCTGGGCGGCAATCTTTTTGCGTGACTCCACAAAGACAGGTAGCAAAAAGTTAATACGGCGATAACGTACGAAATTATCAGCGTGGGGAAATGCGGCCATTGGGCGAGCTTGGTTAAAAGCGCGAGAATTCCCGCTAGGCTCAGCAGGAAGAAAATAATCACCACGCCCTGCGAGATGAATGATTTATTGCGCGTCAGATGACGAAACAAGCGGAGCGTCAGCGGCGCGATGGCCAGGAGCGCGAGATTTTGAATGATCGGCCAAAAGGCGGGGGCGAAAAATTCACGTAGAAAAACAGCGCTCTGCCAGATAAAAACAGCGGCGCAAAGCCCGGCAAAGGACATATGCAATTTATCCTTCTTGCCGGTGAGAATCAGCGACAGACAGATGATAAAACTGGTCGCGGCCAGGGTAAATGTATCCATAAATAATCAGCGCAAGCTTTCGCTGCTTTTCTCTAAATTATTCAATGTGGTTGATTGTTCGCCGCCTATTTATCAGTATTTTTTGCCAAATTCTACAACAATAATGTTTCTTTATTTATGAGACGAAAACAATATCCTTGATTATTCTAGTATTAATTTTGTTCGGTGAATTGTATTTCGCACCGCGAAGCGCGCTACGCACCAAAACATGCTTGGCAGGCGCTGCTGTAGAAAAAAGAGCAATGATAATGCGATAGTTTTTGGCCGGATGTGGCGTGGAGCTATGGCACAGAACGTGCTAGGTAGCTAAATATCTTTGATTTGTATTTAGTTAAACTTATGATAAAAGTCGTCATTAAATAATAAATGACGATGAGGTTAAAAATGAATGCTGATAAAATAGCGGTAGTTTTTCCCGGACAGGGCTCACAGAGAGCCGGCATGGGCAAGGATTTTTATGATGAGATTCCGGTAAGCCGCCATACATATGAAGAAGCGGCGGACACTCTGGGTTGGGATGTGGCCGCTCTGTGTTTCAGCGATGATCCAAAGCTGAATCTGACGGAATACACCCAGCCCTGTATTGTTACGACGGAAATCGCCATGCTCAGAGGATTGGCCGAACGTTTCGGTTTTGCCCCGTCTTATTTCGGCGGACATTCGTTGGGAGAATTCAGCGCGCTGGTTGCCGCAGGCGTTTTTCAGTTGAACGAGACGGTAAAGATAGTTCAGACGCGTGGCAAGTTAATGCAGGATGCCGTGCCGGTGGGTGTGGGCGGTATGGCCGCGGTTATTTCCGAAGAGATAAACATCAATAAGCTCAAGCAGCTGATTTTTGATTTACCGGTTGATGTTGCCAATATAAATTCCGTTAATCAGGTGGTGATAAGCGGAAAGATTGCCGGCCTGCCGGAAGCGGAAAAACGTCTGACGGAGGCGTTGGCCAAAGATAAGCCTTTTCGTTTTGCTCAGCTCAATGTCAGCGCTCCTTTCCATAGCCGCTTCATGCAGATAATTGAAGATCATTTTGCCAAAGTTTTATTGGAAAAAGCTGAAAATATTAAAAAGGAAAACGCGGTTAACGTAACATCTAATTACACGGGAAGTTTTCATGCGGCCAGCGCGACTCAGATCAGGGCCAATCTGGTCAAGCAGCTGAGCAACACGGTAAAGTGGTGCGATAATATGCGCGCGCTGGCTAATGAGGCTAAAAATATTTTCGAAGTTGGCCCGGGCCGGCCGCTGCGCGATTTTTTCAAAACCATTGGAATTACGTGCACCTCTATCACTGGTCTGGCGGCGGCGCAGAAGACTTTCGCCGCGGGAAGTTAATTATATAACCGATTATTGCGCGACACACGTTTTGCGGGGATGAAAAATGACCGAAAAAAGTAAAAAAGTTGCCAAAAATCCGATAAAGATTCAGGACAATACTTTTCGTGACGGCCATCAGTCCATCTTTGCCACCCGAATGAAAACGGAGGACATGCTGCCCATCGCGGAAGAAATGGATAATTGCGGTTTCCATGCGATGGAAGTCTGGGGCGGCGCGACATTCGACACCATGCACAGGTTCCTGGGCGAAGATCCGTGGATGCGCCCGCGCATTCTGAAAAAATACATTACAAAAACGCCTTTTGCCATGCTCATCCGCGGCCAGAATCTGGTGGGTTACCGCCATTACGCTGACGATGTCGTCAACGCTTTTGTGGATAAATCCTGCGAAATAGGCATTGATGTTTTCCGCTGCTTTGACGCGCTTAACGATTTCCGCAATATGGAATCATGCGCCCGCAGGATTAAGGAAAACGGCAAGGAATTTCAGGGCACGCTTTGTTATTCTCTGACAGATGTCCGTTTGGGCGGCGAAGTATATAATTTGGATTTTTTTGTCAATAAGGCCAAAGAGCTGGAAGCGATGGGCGCGGACACGGTTTGCATTAAAGATATGGCCGGCCTGCTTTCGCCATATGACGCTTATGACCTGGTTTCCGCTATAAAAAAAGCGATCAAATTGCCGTTGCACCTGCACTGTCATTACACCAGCGGTATGGCTTCCATGGCTTATCTAAAGGCAATTGAAGCGGGCGTTGATGTTGTGGATACATGCCTCGCGCCTTTCGCTCTTCGAACTTCTATGCCCGCTATTGAGCCGATTATTGCGGCGCTGCAGGGTACAGAGCGAGAACCAGTAATTGAATTAAACCGACTTCTCGTGCTCGGCGAACACTTGGAAAACATTGCTCCGAAATACAGCAGCTATTTGGCCAATCAAAAGCTCTCCATTATCGATAATGGCGTGCTGGCGCATCAGATACCCGGCGGAATGATTTCCAGCCTGACCGGCCAGCTCAAGGAAATGAATGCGCTTGATAGGCTCGACGAGATATATAAGGAAGTGGTGCAAACCAGAAAAGACATGGGCTATCCGCCGCTGGTCACGCCGGTATCGCAGATTGTGGGCGCGCAGGCTGTGTTGAACGTGCTTTTCGGCCGTTACGCGCGCGTGTCCAATCAGCTCAAAGATTTAGTGCTCGGTCTCTACGGAAGAACCCCCGTGCCGATCGATTCGGAACTGGCCAGGAAAATTCTGAAAAATTATAAGAAAGGCGAGGAGCCGCTCACAGGAAGACCGGCTGATTATCTGGATCCGGAAATAGATGCTGCAAGAAAACAGTTGGGGGATCTGGGCCGCACCGATGAAGATGTTTTAGCGTACATTCTATATCCCGCGACGATGGAGAAGTTTCTGCAGGCCAAATACGGCAAGGATTCTTCCCCGGGCGCGGGAGGTAAAAATATCCCGGACAAAAAAGCCGCCGCCTGAAACGGCATTTTTTAAAGTTACTTTTTTTGGAAAAAAGGAAACCCTTAAGGGTATTTTTTTGCAAATTTTATAAAAAAGAAAAAAGAGAGGAAAGGTTTTAATTTATGGATTTTAGTCTCAATGAAAATCAGCTTAATTATCTGGAAACAGTCCGCAAACTGGTGAAAAACGACATCACGCCGCATATTCTGGAAATTGAGAAATCGCACAAATTTCCGTGGGAGATAATCAATAAAGCATGGGAATTGGGCATTGTTAATTTATGTATTCCGGAATCGGTTAAAGGTTATGAAATCGACGTTGTCTCTTCTTCCTTGATTATTAAGGAGCTTTCCTACGGTGATACGGGTATTTCCACTTCCGCCATGTGCAATGATCTGGCCAATGTGGTGATCAGCCAGCACGGCACTGATGAGCAAAAAGATTTGTACCTCAAACCCTTTGTAGAAAAGCCGCTTCTGGCTTCCTTTTGTCTGACCGAGCCCAACGCCGGTTCGGATAATTCAATGATGACCAGTTTCATGGTCAAGCGCGATGACGGCACTTATCTTTTGAACGGCGCAAAATGTTTTATCACCAATGCCTCTTACGCGTCCCAGTACACGGTCATTTGTAAAGTTGGAAAACCAACCAGCAACTTTATGGCCTGCGTGGTTATTCCCGTGGAGCTGGTGACATCCAAAGAGCTTCCGGATATCGGTCAATCCACCAGAG
>JBBIHZ010000138.1:0-5449 GCA_037446735.1 Deltaproteobacteria bacterium | reverse complement strand
TCAGAAAAATAAGTTCAAAAGCGAGCTTGATGATAAAACTCAGGGCGACGGCGGCAATAATTCTGCTGACGGTGATATTTTCAAACAGCCTGGTAATGCGCGGCTTGCTGACAATTTTTTCACTCTTTCGCGGTTTGCTTTTTTCCAGCCTGCGTCTCTCGAGTATTTCGTAAACAAGCGCGTAAAAAACCGGAACCAGGGGAAAAATATTTGTGGGATAAAATTCCAGGCGCAACAGCCTCAACAGGCCGACCACACCCGCGGACAGGAAAATCGCCATGAAGAAACTGAGAAAAAGGTTGTTCATGCTCGGCACTCAGGAAGCTGTATTAATTGTGGTTCTTGCCAAAAAAGACGCGTTTTGTATATGAAAATCAATATAACATGTCAAGACAATTAAGGACGTTACCGTTTTCAAACACGCGGGTGCTACTAAAATAGACGCAAAAATGATAATCTGAATAACATATGCCCAGAAGAATCATGCACATCGACATGGACGCTTTCTTTGCCGCCGTGGAGGAAAAAAGAGACCCCTCGCTCTGCGGCAGGCCGGTGGTTATCGGGGGCGGCGGCAACCCCTCGCAAAGAGGCGTTGTTTCCACCGCCAATTATGAAGCAAGAAAATACGGCATTCATTCCGCCATGCCGCTGCGCACGGCCTTTAAGCTGTGTCCCCGCGCCGTTTTTCTTCCGGTTGATTACGAGGCATACGTGACCGCCTCGCACGAGTTCAAATCCGTACTGCTTGCCGTGACTCCGCTGATGGAAAACGCGGGCATCGATGAGGCGTTTTTAGACATATCGGATCTTCCTCAAAAAACAGAAATAATCGCGGCGCGGATCAAGGCGGGAATAAAAGAAAAAACCGGATTAACCTGTTCCATCGGCATTGCCGGAAATAAACTTCTGGCCAAAATCGCTTCGGATATGCAAAAACCAAACGGCCTGACCATCATCAAGGAAACCGACATCGCGGAAAAATTATGGCCTCTGCCTATCCGCAAACTCTACGGCATCGGGCCGAAAACGGAAAGCCATTTAAAAAACATGGGCATTGAAACCATCGGGCAACTCGCGAATTTACCGCTGGAGATTCTTACTGAGCACTTCGGCGCATCCTACGGGCAGTATCTTTATGATGCGTCCCGCGGCGTTGATGAAAGCGAGGTCATCACACACTGGGAACCAAAATCCGTCAGCCGTGAAACAACTTTTCAGGAAGATGTGAAAAACTGGCAGGCAATCGCGCGGACGCTGGCGGAACTGACCAAAGAAGTGGTCTCGGATTTACAAGACGATGGATACACGGCGAGAACCGTCACGATAAAAATCCGCTTCAGCGATTTTCAGACGCTCACCAGGGCGAAAACGATGGAAAGCCACACGGATTCCGAGGAAGAAATACGCAAAGCCGCCTTTGCCTGTCTCAAGCGCGTGGAACTCAAAAAGCGCGTGAGACTTATCGGCGTGCGCGTAACTAATATGGAAAAGAAATCAGAATATTGAGACAGACTTATATAAAAAAATGAGTGTTATATTCTCAAACACAAAAATATCGCGGATAAGCCTCGCAGATTATAAATGGCAGCTATAAAGACAATCATTTTTTAATTTTCGACCAAGATGATAACAACTGGCCAAAAGTACAGGTGGCTATTTATTGAATAATATTAGATATATAAAAGATGGTTTACGCTATACCAGTTTATTGCTTCTGCAGGTAAATGGCAACAGCGTGCGCACGGTTAACGGCGTTGAATTTCTTCATTATATTATCGACGTGAAACTTCACCGTGCTTTCAGTGATGCTCAGAATTGTGGCAATATCCCATGTGCTTTTCCCGGCCATAATCCATTTCAGGATTTCTTTTTCACGTTCCGTCAGGCGCCGGTCTTTCAGATGCGGGACCGCGGAAAGGAGAACGTCGTCATTAACCTCACCGCGTTTGGCTATCAGGCGGCCCCCAAACACGTTACCGATAAAATTGCCGTCTGTATCAGTCAGGGAGCGCATTCTTACTTCCAGCGGCAGATAACGGCCTTCCTTGTGACGTATTCTTACCTCGCAGGTAATTTCGCGCAACTTTTTACGCGAGTATTCGACGATGAGGCTTTTAACCATATTCGCGTCTGCCGGATAAATCAGATCGGTGCTGTCGATGTTCTTTAATTCCTCCGGATCAAAGCCTAATAACTCCTGCGTATTTGAAACATACTGAATAATACCTTTTTTGTCCACCAAAGCGATAAAATCCGTAACATTTTCCGCAATCAGGCGATACATTTCTTCGGATTTCGCAATCTTTTCCTCTTCGCGTTTCCGCGAAGTGATATCGCGAATGATTGCCCAAATGCTTGCGGGCTTCCCCTTCTCATCCCTCAACAGCACGGCGCGCAGTTCCACCGGGAAAACCGTGCCGTCTTTGCGTATGTATTCCTTTTCATAAACATCCGTGTAGCCCCTGGTGAATAATTGTTCTCTTATTACTGTGTCTTCAAATGCATACCATTTCACCGGCGTTATTTTCCTAAAGCTTAATTCCCGCAGCTCTTCCGGGGAATAGTCGAGCATACTGAGAAAACTTTCATTGAATTCTATAAAATGACCTTTCATATCAATGTTGGAAAAGCCATCCATCATGGAGTGGTGCAGTTTGCGGTATTTTTCTTCTGACTTTTGGATTTTTTCTTCTGCCTGCTTGCGTTCGGTAATATCACGAATGATGGCCCACATGCTCTTGGGTTTGCCTTCTTCATCCCTAAGCAGTACGGTGCGCAGCTCTATGGGGAAAATAGTTCCGTTCTTGCGCCTGTATTCTTTTTCATAAATATCCGTGTATCCTCTGGCGAACAACTGATTATTTACCAGATAATCTTCCAGGGCATGCCATTTTTCGGGTGTTATATCCGCGTATTTAATCTTCAGTAATTCTTCTCTGGCATAACCGGTCATTTTCAGCAGTTCTTCATTACAATCAATGAAATATCCTTCCATGTTTACATGAGCATAGCCGTCCATAATGCTTTCATGCAGGTGGCGATATTTTTCTTCCGACTTCCGCAATTCTTTTTCCGCTTTTTTGCGCTCGGTAATATCGCGGACAACCGCCCAGAATCCCGTGGGCTTGCCCTCCTCATCTTTGATGAGCGTGGTGCGCACTTCCACGGGGATGATTTCGCCGTATTTACTTATATATTCCTTTTCGAAAACATCCGAATAACCCCTTTTTAATAACTGCTCTTTGATAATCGCCTGATCCAGAGCGTGCCATTTGGGGGGAGTTATTTCTTTATAGTTGAGTTTGGGCAGTTCTTTGCGTGAATAACCGATCATTCGCAGAAAAGCGCCATTGGCGTTCAAGGCGTTGCCGTTTAAATCACCGAGAACAAATCCGTCCATCATGTTCTCATATAACTGACGATACCTGCTATCCGACTGCCTGAGCAGTCTTTGCGCGTTCTTAAGTTCGGTTATATCCTTGCA
Source organism: Deltaproteobacteria bacterium (assembly GCA_037446735.1). Lineage (GTDB taxonomy): Bacteria > Desulfobacterota > Syntrophia > Syntrophales > Smithellaceae > UBA4810. The sequence goes on along the minus strand of JBBIHZ010000138.1, from coordinate 1,962 downwards.
GGTACCTTCATGATACAGAATCCTGCCTTTTTCGTCCTTAACGACATGCGCGCTGATTAAATGCCAGACAATATTTCCGTCTTTACGACGAAATTGTATTTCCATATTATCGACAAAACCGTCTCTTCTGAGACGCGCGATTACTTCTTCGCGGTCCGCGGGGTTCGCGTAAATCTGCGTCTCGATATCGCTGGTATCCCGCATTAATTCTTCAGGTGTTTCATAACCAAGCTGGCGGGCGGCGGTAAGATTCGCTGTTATATATCGGCCTTGTGGAGTTACCTGGTACATCCCTACCGCCGCGTTATGGAAAAGGTTGTAGTACTTATCCTGGCTGACTTCAAGTTCCTCTTCCGCTTGTACAAGGCTTGTCATATCTTTGATTGTGCCTTCATTGCATAAAACATTCCCATTATCATCTTTAACAATATAGGCGCTTGTTTCCACCCAGATTATATTCCCGTTTTTCTGACGGACTTGCAGCCGGTAGTCATCAATTAACCCGTCCTTTGTTAACAATGCCAGGGCTTGTTGTCGGCTTTCGGGGGTTGTATAGATTTGATGTGTTATATCTTTAACCGTATCAAGTAAGTCTTGAGGTGATTCGTATCCAAGTATTCGGGCGGCGGCTTTATTAACGTTTAAAATACGCCCTTCGGGGGCTACCTGATAAATCCCGATATGCACATCATCAAAAAGACGGCGGTATTTTTGCTCGCTTATTTTCAGCGCTTCCTGAACGCGCTTATACGCGGTGACGTTATTGAACTGTATAAGCAGATATGTTTCTGATTCCAGTGCAACCTTAAAGGCGTTCAACAGGAAGAATCGCTGCTTGCCATCTTTCAGCCGGAATGTCATTTCATAATTCTCGAGCCGTCCCTTCTCGGTCATCTGCATGACGAATAAAGCTCTTTCTTCCGGTGTAATTAAGCCCGTCTCTACAGATGAACGGCCGATAATTTCTTCCCGGGTAAGGCCTGCCATCTTTACAAATGAATTGCTTACCTGGACAAAACGCCCCTCGGCAAACGTGGTGATTGCCAGAGGATTTGTGCTTTCCAGAAACATTGTGGCGATATTATTATCAGCGGCGATTATTTGTTCGAAGATATTTTTATGATTTTCTGAATCGCTTTGAGCTTTACCGGGCGGGGCATTTTTCTTGCGCATTTTACCTTTTTTCTCCGTTATTCGCGCCGCTTAACCATATGAAATAAGACCTTTATGCCAAGCTTTGAGTAAATAATTTTTATTTAAAAAACCATTTATCTTAATAAATACCTTACCGATACTTAAGAAAAACATAGGAATATTTTATCACGTTGATAGCATCCATGCAACTTATACTAAAATGAAATATCTCGATAAGCAGTGAGATATTTTTCTTGTCACTTGCTTGCAAAGAAAAGATTTAGATGATCATAAATCTTAATAGTACTTATATGCGCAAATTAAAATCTTTGTGCAGCAGATGAGACAATTTTTATAAGTCTCTATCCCTCTTTATACAACCGGTAGTTATCGCGTCCCGTTTGCTTGACCTGATACATGGCAATATCCGCTTTCTTTAAAAGGGTTTTCTCATCCGCTCCGTCATTGGGATAAAGAGCGATGCCGACACTAGTTGTCACCTGAATCTCTCGTGATTCAACAATAAATGGCTTTCGAAAATTTTCTACAATCTTATTGGCAACATTGATCGCGTCTTCAACACCCTTAAGGTCTGATAGAATCAGCACAAATTCATCGCCACCAAAGCGCGCCACTGTATCGCCTTTTCTGAGAGCAGCGTTTAGTTTTTCCGTTGACGCTTTGAGAACCAAATCCCCAAAAGCGTGGCCGAAGCTGTCATTGACCCGCTTGAAGTTATCCAGGTCAAGCATGATAACGGCCAGGTTGTTTTTATTCCTCTGCGCCAGGGCCAGGGCGATCCCAAACCGGTCAAAGAAAAGCTCGCGG